>JBOHRM010000867.1:0-5397 GCA_050732715.1 Longimicrobiales bacterium | reverse complement strand
GTCCATTCCGCGATGAAGCTCTCCGGGAAATCGATGGGGCTCCAGAACACGTGATGACCTTCGGGTCCGTCCGGCCGGCGCGAGAACATCGTCATCCACCCATCCTCGAACCGGACGTCGCCCGGGCCCTCCATCACCCAGCCGTCCACGTCCGACTCCCCAGCCATCGCCGACTCGTAGATCAGCGCGCCCATCCGCGGGCTCACGTCCTCCATGCCCAGCTCACGCCAGCCCAGAAGGTCGGCGATCGCGCCGTGATGAGGACTCGGCACGGCGGCACGGAGCTGCTCTTCACCGAACGCGCGGCCGCGCACCTCCAGACCGGCAAACGCCAGCGGGCCGGCGGTCAACTCGAGATCGCGCACTTCCGGCGCCTGCCACGGTTCGACACGTGTTCCGGGAAGACGGACTGGCGTGCCGTTCAGGTACGCGTCGAAGAATCCCTCACCGGCATCCCAGCGGAAGGCCAGGTGGTACCAGCCCGGGCCCGGCAGCTCGGGGAGCAGCGTCCGCATCTCCCACCCTTCCGGCGCGTCGGCTGTCCAACGCCAATAGATCTGGAGCACGTCGGGCCGATGCTCGAGCGATAGGTGAAACAGGCCCGGCGCGCTCAGGATGTCCGTGGCGAATCCTTCCACGTCTCGCCCGGTCTGCAGCGTTTCGTCGATCCGGATCCACAGCAGCACGCTGCCGCGGGCCCCGAGCGGGCCGGCCGCGGTCAATGGAACGACCGTCGGCGCGCCTCCCTCCGCCTGCCAGCCCGTGAGACCGGCATGGGGTCCGGCGATCTCTCGGATGGACAAGTCGCCCGGCGGCGAGGCGGCGCGGGCGCCTTCGGCCACGAGCTGCGCCCGAGCGCCGGGAACGGCGAAGAGCAACGGTAAGCACGCGCACGCCAGCGGGAAGGCGACGGATCGGAATCGCCTCACACACCCGTGCACCATGCGGCTCACGAGCCTTCGGGATGCAGAGGGACGATCATGATGTCGCTCTCGGTCAACATGCTGGAATTGAAGAGAACCCATCGACCGTCCGGACTGATGCTGTGATGCGAGTGCGCTTCCGACGTGAACGGTCCCTGGCTGTTCGGCCGATGCCCTGTCGTGAGCAGAACGTAGTCTTCGGGATCCTCGAGGTTGACGCGGTACAGCTTCCCATCGAACGTGTCGCCGACGGCCCACTTCATGTCCCGTGTTCCTTGCGCGTGCCAGTAGCCGCCGCCATCGAGCTGGCCGTGCAGCGTGGCCTCACCCGTACGGATGTTCATCGAATAGATTCCACTTCGCGTGGTCTGGCGGAGGCGGTCGAGGTGGCCCATCACGTTGAACAGAATGTGGTCCGGCCCAGCGAACACTTCGTGTGTGACCCACTCGTCCGGCTGTTCCTCGTAGGCCGGCCGGTTGACGACGGTGCCGTCTTCATCGACCGACAGCAGCCAGATTCTCTGCGGCGCATCCCCGCCCGTCTCCCAGCAGTACATCACCTCTCCAGGGACCCAGGGATTCGCCTGGAGGTGATTCGCCCGGAACGGGACTTCTACGAGCTTGGTGGACTCACCCGAGCGCAGATCCATCGCATAGATGGCGGACCGGCCCTCCGCGAGAGACACGGCGACGAACATCCGCTCCTCGTTGTTGTCGAGCCCGATACCGCCGCTCGCTCCGAGGCCGTCCGGCAGTGATCCGACGACCCTCTCGTAGCGCGACGGCTCACTGGCCCCACCCTCTTCACTGTCCGCGAGCAACGCCCCGAGATCGAGCTCGATGAGCTGACCGCCGCGGAAATGATAGGCGACGTTCTTCGTCCAACCCAGGTGGAGCGAGCCGCGATCATCGCCGGCGGTGAGCTGCACGATCTCATAGTCCTCCATCGAGACCGCGTAGGCGTGGCGGCCCCTTCCATCCACCGCCGCCCGATCCGACGTGAAGACGATGTGTCGGCCGTCGGGCGTCCATTGCGGATGCGTCTGATAGATCTTCGAGTTGTTGTGTCGCGATGTGGTCAGCGCGATCACCTCCGTGCCGGTGACCGGGTCGACGATCGTCAGGTGCTCCGACGGAAATCGCTGCCCGACAACCCCCGTGCCGGTCATGTCGAACGTGGTATATACGCGCGCTCGGTTGGAATAATCGACGCCATCCACGACCTGTGCTGGAGATGCCGAAGCAGTCGATGCCGATAACAGTCCCGCGATCCCGACCGCGAACCGGCTTCGTGCTGACCGACGCCTCAGGCTGCACCCTAACGACGATAAGCGAGCGCGGAACAGCATCAGAATGTCCATCATTGCCCTCAACCGTTGCAGATATAGCAGTCCACCGACTGGATGAAACGTCTGGGCCGGTAAGGATTCTCGCGCCAAGCCGCTAAGCTCGCCAAGAACCCCCCAAGCCCCCTTGGCGTCCCCTTCGCGATCTTTGCGTCTTTGCGAGAGAACTCCTACCACGCGCCGTGCCATCCGCCATCGGTTCGCCAACTTTCAGTAGCCCGGGTTCTGCCTGAGATTCGGATTGCCATCCAGCTGGTTCGCAGGAATGGGATAGACACCCATGAAGTCGGGCGTGACCCCCTGCTTGAACTTCCACGTGCCCGTGAAATAGGAGCCGAATCGAATCATGTCCCTCCTCCTCGATCCTTCCCACACCAGCTCGCGAGCCCGCTCCTGTTCGATATCGGCGAGTGTGACGGTCGGCAATGGCGTCGCATTGCTCCGCTCTCTCACCCGATTGACCAGCGCCAGCGCCTCACCGCCCACCGCCCCCGCGCGCAGTAGCGCCTCGGCACGGACCAGCAGAACGTCGGCGAATCGCAGCAGCGGAAAATCGTGGTGCCCGGCGTTGCCGACCCAGTTCGGATCGATCTGATACTTCATCACACGGAAGCCCTCGTTCTGAGCCGAGTTCGTGTAGTCGACGTGCGGGATCAGCACCAGCTGAACGTTGGGGTCTTCCAGGCTCGGTATGGGATTGCCGTCAGCGTCCTCCTGTGGGCCGCGCAAGATGTACTCCCGGCGAATATCGTTCTCCTCATAGCGCTGCAACACGGCCTCGTACGTGTTGAACCCGTTCTGCGGCGTGAACGGCAGGTTGTATTTGAACCTCAGATTGTCGTGCAGCGCTCTGAGCGTGAAGACGTTGCCGCCGGCGTTCTGTGTGGGGTCGATCGACCGCGCGATGATCAGCTCTCTCGAGTTGTGGTTGTCCGGGACGAAGTTCGTGACGAACTCCGGCTCGAGGACGTACGCACCCGCCTCCATGACGCGCATCGCATAGTCGGCCGCGAGGTCCCAGACGGACTCGCCCTCCCACATCGCTTCGCCGGTATAGACCTCGGCGTTCAGGAACGCGGTCGCCAACACGCCATAGGCCGCTTCTCGCGTCAACCGCGGATAGTACTCGGTCCGGTTCACATCGTTGATCGAAGGCAGCAGCTCCGCCGTCTCGCGCAGCTCGTTGACGACGAACATGAAGACGTCGCTTCGATCCGTGTCCATGTTCGACGGGAGGTTGCTCGGATCGACGCGCGCGTCCGTGAAGATGGGAACCTGCCCGAATAGATCCATCGCCCAGAAATACGCGTATGCCCTCAGCGCTCTCGCCTCCGCGATCTCGGCGGTGAACTGCTCCGGCTGCGCCGAGCTCTCGAGCATGTCGACCACCGCGTTCGCGCGGCCGATATGGTTGAAGATCTCGTTCCAGCCGGCGTCGATCCGCACGTTGGGCGCGCTCGTCCACGAGTGATCGATGAACGGGTAGTACGTTTCACCATCGACCCAGCGGCCATCGCGTCGACCGGCAATGATGAACTCGTCCGTGCCCAGGTGGATGATGCGCCACAAGTTGGCGCCGCTGCCGTAGCCGTCCAACGCCTGGTAGACACCCGCCAGGGCGGACAGCGCCTCCTCTTCGTTCTGTGGGAAGTTGTCCGGAGAGAGGCTCCCGAACACGTCCTCGTCCAAGTTGGTGCAGCTCCCGAGCAGCGGGAGGCACCCGATCATCGCAGCGCGCCGAATCTGCACACCGAGGCTTCGCATTGTAGCGGCTTCCTTTCCAGTCAGTGTTCCATGCCACCGTGGCGCCATTGGTCGATGAAAGACTTGGGCGAGTAAGGTTTGCTCGCGCAAAGGCGCGAAGCTCGCCAAGGATCCGCAAAGAAATTCTTTGCGACCCCTTCGCGCACTTGGCGTCTTGGCGCGAGCATTCCTACCATCGACCGTGACGCTGGCCATAGCACGTTGGTTTCGTCGCGTCGAACCCTTAGAACGTGATGCTCGCACCGAGACTGACGGTCCGGGCCCGCGGATAACTCATGTAGTCGATGCCTCGCGGAGGTGTGGCGCCACCCGTGACATGTGAGCTCACTTCCGGGTCGTATCCCGCGTAGTTCGTCAGTAGGAGAAGGTTCTCGCCGGTCACGTAGATGCGCGCGTTGCCGTTCGCGCCCGGGAGGATTCCGGACGTGTCGAACGAGTAGCCGAGCGTGATGTTGCTGAGGCGCAGGTACGAACCGTCCTCGATCCATTTCGAGGAAAACGTCGCGCTGCCACCGCCGTAGTCGAGCCCGTCAGCCAGGCCGTCGGCCAGAATGTTCTGACCCGGCAGCAGATTCTTGTTCTGGAGGTCCATCGCCGTGTTGTTCAGGATGTCGTGGCCGAACTGGCCGTTGACGCTGAGCGAAAGGTCCCAGTCCCTGTAGAAGACGCGATTGTTGACGCCGATCGACCATTTCGGCTGCGCGTTGCCGATGAACGTGAGATGCTCGGTCGGCGACGAGGTGGGGTTCCCGTCCGCGTCGGCGTAGACTTCACGGCCGTTCTCCGTATCCAGGTAGATCGGTCCGAAGAACATGCCGAGCGGCTGACCCGGCGTGATGATCTGGCTATTCTGAGCGGAGAACCCGAAGCCGGAGAGCGGCACACCTCGGATCTCGGTCCTGCTCCACGTCGCATCCGAGAGTGAAAGCACCTTGTTCCTGTTGGCGCTGAAATTGGCCTCGACGCCCCACGAGAGATCGGCGCGCTGGATCAGCCGGCTCCCGATCGACAGCTCGAAGCCCTTGTTCTCGACTTCACCCACGTTTGCGAGCTGTGTGCCGACCACGGACGGTGAGGGAACGGCGAACGCCAGCAGCAGGTCTGAGGTTTTCTTGTTGTAGTAGTCCGCCGCGCCGTAGATGCGGCCGCCGAACAGCTCGTAGTCCAGGCCGATGTTGAGCTGTGCAGTCTCCTCCCACTTCAGGTCGGGGTTCGGGAACTGCTCCGGGAGCACGACGGTCCGGTATTCTCCGCCGATGATGTAGCCGCTCCCCGCCGCGCCCAGCGTCGAGAGAGACTGGCCGTTGCCGATCTCCTGGTTGCCGGTGATTCCGTAGCTCACGCGCAGCTTCAGGTCGTTGAGC
>JBOHRM010000866.1:0-3230 GCA_050732715.1 Longimicrobiales bacterium | reverse complement strand
ATCTCGTCCAGGAAGGTGCCGAGCTCGCGTACCTGCTGCGTCACGACCCCGAGCTACGGCGCGTGCGCAAGAGTGACCTGGTCGAGGTCGGCCGGCGTGTCCGGCTCAAGCGGAACATCGATCTGCTGATGCGCATCCTCGAGCACGGCATCGACGGCTATCGCTTCGAGTTCTTCGTGGTTTCGGCTGCGCCGGAGGAGGTGGTGCGATCCGCGCTCGAGGGCATCGTGCCTCCCGACCACGTGATCGGCACGCGTTTCAGTTACGACCCGGAGACCGCCGAGATCGATGGTGTGTTGAGCGTGTCGGCGGGCTACGGCAAGGTCGCCACGGTTGATGCGTTGCGTGACCGGCTCGGCATTCCGCGCGACCGCGTCACGTACGTCGGCGACGGCACCTCGGACATCCACGTGATGCTGCACGTGCAGCGCGGCGATGGTCTGACGATCGCGGTCTCGCAAGCGCGCTTCATCGCGCAGATCGCGCGGCGCACGGTGATCACGGATGATGCGTTGGGCGTGCTCGTGCCGGTGCTCGAGGAGGTCGCGGGCTGGGAGCCGTCGCGCATCCGGGCGTTGCTCGAAGAGTACGGCCTGCTGATCCAGGACTGGGACCGTGGCCGCACGGATTGGTTGACGTTCCGGTCGAGCGATGCCCCGCAGTCGCTCGCGATCGAGGCGACCGGCGTCTGAATAGAAGCGGGTTGCGGGTTGCGGGTTGCGAGTTGCGAGTTGCGAGTTGGCCCGCCGCCACCCGTTTCATCGATTGCTGGTGCCGGGCAACGCCGCGGCGTGGAAAATTGAGTGGTAGCGATCAACGGGTGCGGGCGCATCCAGCACCCGCACCCGTCGGTCGACAGGTCTACACCCCGGCCGCGTCGCCGGCGGTCATTAGAAGTCCGACGTGGCGTCTTCCGCCGCGTTGGTGGCCCGAATCCCGATGCGCTTGGCGAGGATTGCGCGCTCATTGGCCGCAATCAACGTCGACGTCGACAACAGGCGTGCGCGCTCGATGTAGTCGAACGCCGCGACATCGTTCAGCTCCTTGGCGGCGAACGCGGCGTCGATGAACGCGTGCGCGGCGATGCTGACTTCCCCGAGGCTCAAGGCGCGCTCGGCCTGCTCCAGCAGCGCCTGGCGCGAGGCGCGGAAATCCGTGGCGTGGAACGCGAGCACTCCGGCCCTTCGGAGCAGCTGCAGCGCGCGGCGATCGTCGCTGGGCCGGAGACGCGCGGCAGCGCGCAGCTTGCGCGCGGCTTTGTCCAAATCGTTCCGCTGATCGAAGAGCGACGACGCCTCGGCCTCGAGACGCATCGCCCGCTCGATGTCGATGCGGTCACCGGGCTCGGCGTTCACCGACTGCGCCGAAGCCGCGGCCGTCATCGCCTGCACCAGCGCAGCGGCGAGGACGAACGTCCGGAATGTATGTCTGGTCAACATGGTTCACCTATGAAATGATGGTCGTGTTCATGTTGCGTGAGCCCTACGGTCGGGCAGCCGCCCGCCCTTGCCCACGTCGCTTGCATTCATATTGGCGAGAAAGCCTGAAAAGGTGGGCCACGTTCCCGCCCGGCCACGCGCTGGCCGAGTTCAGCAGCGCCGCGGAGCACCTATGCGCAACCGTGCCGGTGAGGTTGCCGGCCGGCTCGCGGTGATAGAACAGATTTCAATCGCAGAGATCGCCGAGAAACGACGGAGGGCCGCGGTAGTCGAGGCAGGTGAATCAGTCCCCACCAACCTCCGCGTCCTCCGATTCCTCCGCGCACTCCGCGATTGAATGCTGTTCGCGTCCCAGGCGATACGAGGGCTCTGATACGCAATGACGTCAACGTATTCGCGAAGACTGCCGCAACCATGGCGGCGCATGCACGACGAGCGCTGGATCCGTGAGGGCGCCCTCCTGCCTTTGAATGGCCCTCCGCCGGGGATCCCCTTACATTCGTTGTGAATCTTTGGCTTTTATCGGCAAATGCGGACCTGGCTTTCCCTCGCTTTCCTCGCGATCACGGGAGTCGTGCTGCTGGCGGCCGCGTCCTCCGCTGGCTTGGGTGTGAGGCTTCTCGACCTCGCGCCGCGGGTGGACGGCGCGTGCGCCAGCGTGGACACCGCCTCCGGTCAACCGGCGCACGCGCCGAGCGCGGACCTCTACTGCATCGAGCTCTTCCCTGGGGCGGGGATCGAAGGCGCGCGCGGTTTCGCCGAGATGGCGCCGCCGTCCTCGCCGTTTGGCACGGCCGTGACGCCTGAAGGCGTCCACGAGTACGATCTACGCCTCGCCGCGGAAGGCTTGGCGGAGCCGGCAACTCTTGGTCCGTACACAACCTACGTCGCGTGGGCGACGACGCTTCAACTCTACCCGTTCGTCAAGCTCGGCGTGCTGCGTGACGGCCGACTCGACGGTGCGCGCATCGCGTTCGACCAGTTCCTCGTGTTGGTGAGCGCGGAGGCATCCGCCGACGTCACCGAACGGGAGGGCCGCCTCGTGCTGCGTGGCCTTTCACCGAGCACCCGACTCCAGCCGCATGACCTGCCGTTCGTGCTCGCCGGCATGCTCGACCGTGACGATTCGGCCGAAGCGAACGCGCCGGCCGCCCAGGCGGGGGAGCACGCCGCACATGCGGGGCACGGCCCACGCGCCGCACACGGGACGCCCGATCCCGGCGGCTGGACGCCGCCGCCGATGCACCCGCAGGTGTCAATGCCGGAGGCGATGATGACGCTGCGGCCGGACGCCGCGCCGTACCGCGTCACGGACCCCGGCGATGCGCCGCTCGCCCGGCCGCGCGAGACCGTCCGCCTCGCCGATGGCGACACGTTCGACCTCGTGGCCGCACCGGTCCGGCGTGCCGCCGGAGAGGTCGAACAGCTCATGCTCGCGTTCAACGGCCAGATTCCCGGGCCGCTCATCGATGTCGACCAGAACGCCGAGGTGGTGATCCGTTTCACGAACCGGACGGACTTCCCGACGGCGATCCACTGGCACGGTATCCGGCTCGACAACCGATTCGACGGCGTGCCACACCTCACGCAGGCGCTCGTCGCGACGGGCGAGCGCTTCACCTACCGCGTCCGCTTCCCGGACGCGGGGCTGTACTGGTACCATCCACACCACCGCGAGGATGTGCTGCAAGACCTCGGTCTCGCGGGCAACCTGCACGTCCGGCCTCGCGACGACGATTGGCTCGGGCCGGCGAACCGCGAGGCCGTGCTGATGCTCGATGACCTGCTGGT
>JBOHRM010000865.1:0-5826 GCA_050732715.1 Longimicrobiales bacterium | reverse complement strand
GGCGACAGGAGGGCTGCTCGACATGTTCGGCCTGAGGCCGGCGCTCGGGCGCGACGTGACGTCCGAGGATGCTATCGTGAGCGACTCCGCGACGCGCGCCGTGGTCATTGGCTACGACCTTTGGCAGACAGAGTTCGGTGGGCGATCCGACGTGATCGGCACGACGATCGATCTCTCGGAACGGAGCTACGAGGTCGTGGGCGTCGCGCCCGCGGGCTTCCGCTTTCCGATTGGCGGCTCGTTCGGCCCTGAAGGCGTGCAGCTCTGGAGGGCCAACCGAAGGGAGCCGGTGAACGCTTCTGGGCGCTGGCGCGGGGCGTACGAATCAGGAATGAGAACGATCGCGCGGCTCGCGGCGGGCGTGTCGCTCGAGCGTGCTTCTGCCGAGCTCGAGGCTCATGCCTCCAGGCTCCGGGAAGAATATCCGGAGACCAACCACGACAAGACCCTGCGCTTCGAGCCGCTCGAAGATTTCATGGTTGGCGACGTTCGCCGCCCACTCTGGATCGTGCTGGGCGCGGTTAGCGTGGTCCTGCTGATCGCGTGCGCGAACGTCGCGAATCTGTTGCTCGTACGCGCGTCGGCCCGCCGCGGCGAAGTCGCGGTGCGAGCGGCGCTGGGCGCGAGTCACGGCCGGCTTGTGACACAGGTGTTGGTCGAGAGCTTCGTGCTCGCGCTCGGCGGTGCCACGCTCGGCCTCGCGACGGCTGTTGGCGGCGTCGGGTTGCTGAAGCGACTCGGGCCGGACGCCATCCCGCGCATCGATGAGATCACGCTCGATGCGACGGTGCTGACGTTCGCGTTCGTGGTATCAGTCGTCGTTGCGCTGCTGTTCGGCCTGAGCCCGGCACTACGCATGGCGCGCACGTCCGTCATCGACCACCTGCGCAGCGATGCGCGCAGCGGCGAGCAGCCGCGCGAAGGCTGGTCGCGTGGTGTGCTGCTGACCGTCGAGATCGCGATGTCGCTCGTGCTGCTGGTGGGTGCCGGCCTGCTGGCGCGCAGCCTCGTCAAGCTGTACGAGGTCGACCTCGGGTTCGACGGCCGCGAGGTCGTGCGGTTCGAGCTGTCGCTCTCGTCAGCGCGGTACGACTCGCTCGTGACCGTCCTCTCGTTCTATCGGACCCTCGAGGAACGGATCGCAGCGCTGCCAGACGTCGAGGTGGTCGGCTCGGCGGCCTACCCGCCGCTAACGAGTGCCTGCTGCCTTACCCGTGACCTGCGGATCGACGGGCAACCCGATCCCGAGCCGGGCGAGGAGGTGGTTGTGTGGCCGCGCCAAGTCACGCCCGGCTACTTCGGCGCGATGCGCCTGCCGCTGCTGCGCGGCCGCGCCTTCGAGCCCACCGACACCGATCTCGAGGGTCGCCTCCAGGTCGCAGTTGTCAACGAAACGTTCGTCCGTGAGGCCCTGGCCGGCGAGGATCCGATCGGGAAACGAATCTCTGCCGGTTCACCGATGTTGACCATCGTCGGGGTGGTCGGCGACGTGCGCCGCGGCCTCAAGGCCGAGCCGGAGCCGGCGGTGTACCGGCCGCATGCGCAGGTCGGGGCCAGCTCGTTGTTCGTCCACGTCCGCGGCCGGCCGGGCGCAGGCAATCTCTTGGCCGCGGTGCGCGAGCAGGTCCACGCGCTGGATCCGAACCTGCCGCTCCGGAACCCGGAGACGGTGACCGAGGCAATTCGTCGCGACGCAGCACCGACACGGTTCTTTCTGCTTCTCATCGCACTCTTCGCCGGATTGGCGCTGCTGCTGGCGATTGTCGGGCTGTACGGGGTCGCATCCTACCTCGTCTCGAGGCGCACGCACGAGATCGGCATACGCCTCGCGCTCGGCGCTTCACGGATGACGATCACGCGACTCGTCCTCCGTCATGCGCTCTGGCCCGCAGCACTCGGTGTCGCCGGAGGACTCCTCGCCTCGATCGCGGTGACCGGCGTGCTGCGGAACCAGCTGTTCGAGGTCGAGCCGATCGATCCACTCGTGCTCGGCGCCGTTAGTGTCCTGCTGCTCGCAGTAGCTACGCTCGCCAGCATGCTGCCCGCGCGCAGGGCGATGCGCGTCAACCCCACTGAGGTGCTGCGCAGCGAGTAGGCACCAGAATCCATCAGTCGATTCGAGATCGATGCGCCAGGAGGCCACCCCATGGATTATCTCAAGCTCGACCTTCGCTTCGCAGTCCGCTCGCTCAGCCGGCGGCCCGGCTTCACGACGGCGTGTGACGACGATGTTCTCACGTCGGGCTCGTCGCCGGCCGACCACGCCGAGGACCTCGCCGCGCTCGCGCGCTCCCTGCGGCCTGCGCCGGCGGCCTATGTAGCGATCGCCATGGCACGGCCTGCGTATCTGAAGGACCGCGTTCACGCCCTGCTCGATGATGAGCGGCGCCGCGGCCGCGTCCGGCTGGCGCACACGCTCGCGGCCTCGGCCGCGGCGCTGCTGATCGTCGCACCGCTCGCCGCGATGGTGCCCGTGGCAGGCGACCGCGTCGAGGTCACGGCGGCCGCGGTGCCGTCGGCCGTGCGCAAATCGCCGATCCCGGCGTTGCCGGGCGACGCACGGCGAGATCGAGAGCGACCGCAGACGATCTGTTGGGGCCGCAACGACGACGTGCCCAAGGTGCACGTGGAACGCCGCCACGATTCGTACTTGCTCGAGTGGGAGACCGTCGGCTGCGAGGTACAAGTACGGATTCGACGTGAGATCGAGTTCAACAGCGACTTCACCGCCATTGCGCGGATCGCGCGGGGCGGCTCGGTGCGCCTGATCGAGGAGGAAGGCTCGACCGAGCGGCGGCTCGACATCGAACCGGGTCCGGAGGGACTCGAGTACACGTGGCGCGTCCATGACCGAGAAGCGCCGTTCGACGCCGCGGCGAGCGACTGGCTGAGCGAGATGTTGCTACAGATCTTCCGCTCGGCGGGCTACGCGGCGAACGAGCGCAGCCTCTGGTTCCTGCGCGAGCACGGCATGCCCGGGCTGCTCCAGGAGATCGACCAGCTGCCCAGCTCCGTGCTCTCCGATTTCGAGCTCGGCGACGGCGATCGCATCCTTCGAGTCTACTACCAGGTCGCGCTCGAGCAAGGCGACGTGGACGCGACCGGCGCGGCCCAGCTCATCAGACGTGCGGGCGCACAGATCCGGTCCGACCGCGAGCTGAGCGGATTGCTGCGGGCCGCGGGCAAGCGCTTCGGCTTCAACGACATCATAACGGACGCGTTCCTCGAAGCAGCTCGTACATTCGAATCCGATCACGAGCGGCTCGCTGCCGTCCTCGAGCGCGCTTCGCTCGACGCCGAGCGCGGGTCGCGCGACGCCGTGACCGCGCTCGGTCGCTTGCTTGGCGTTCAGGTCGCGCACCTCGGAGTATCGCTCGACTCTGACGCGGCGACCGATTCGATCGGCGCTCGCATTCGCGATGTCCTCGACGACGGCCCGGCCGAGACGGCCGGCCTGCGCGCGGGCGACATCATCACGGCGATCGATGGGCGATCCATCGCCCGGCGAGACGCGAACGACGCGCGGCCGGACCAACAGCTCCGGCGCCGCCTGCGCGGCATCGAGCCCGGCGACACCGTCCGTCTCGACTATCGCCGCAACAGGCAGCCGCTTGCCGCGAACGTCGACGTCCCGAACGTATGGCGCGCCGAATGGCGTGATGGCGCATTGAGATTGGGCCCCAACGCCGCCCTCGAGCTCGCCGAGATGAATGAGGCGCTCGGCGATTACTTCGGCGTTGACCACGGCGTACTCGTGATCGACGTGCGCAGCGACTCGCGCCTGGGCCTCGAACCTGGCGACGTGATCCTGCGCATCGGTGATCGTGACGTCCGCGACGCACGTGACGCGCGATCGACTGTGGCATCGTACCACGATGACGCGCCGATCCAGATCGAGATCATGCGGGACCGCCAGCGGCAGACGATAACGGGCCAAGGGTCGTGACCTACCGGCCGGATGGGTCGCCGTCGGTCGGAGTGGGCGCAAAGCCGAATGTCAGGCGCACACTCGCCAGCATGCTGCCGGCGCGCAGGGCGATGGGCGTCAACCCCACCGAAACGTGCTGCGGATCGAGTGACCGGGCAGACGCGAGCGATGGAGACGGCGCGGTGCGAGGACTCTGTGGGCCGGGACGGATGATGAGGCCGGTCTCACTATGGGGATGTGTAAAGGCGTCGACGCACGGATACCTGCGGGAGGTGCGGGAGGTATGAACGTGTCTGCAAAGGCGCCCTTGATCTACCGCCTCGTTCTCCTCCTCCTGCCGCCGCGCTTCCGGCGGGACTTCGGCGCAGACCTCGAGGCGGTGCTAGTCGAGCGGCTGCGCGACGCTCGTGGTGCCGCGGCCCGCGCCTGGGTCTGGTTGATCGCGGTGGTGGACGTCTTTACGAGCGCGCCCGCCGAGTGGGCTCGCGCGATACGTCATCAACGAACGGGCAATGCCCCGGGGAGCAACGGCATGGATCACCTCGAGCGCGACCTTCGCTTCGCGCTTCGCTCGCTCGCGCGACGGCCGGGCTTCACGACGATCGCGATCATCGCGGTTGCGCTCGGGATCGGAGCCAATACGACGATCTTCAGCATTGCCGACACGATGCTCTTTCGCCTTCCTCCATACGATGATGCGGATCGGCTCGTGGTGCTGTGGGAGGAGAACCCCACGCAGGGCGCGCGCTACAACGAGGTCGCGCCGCTCGCCATCCAGCCCGTCCGCGAGCGGGCAAGCGGGCTCGAACAGCTCGCGGTCTACGACTACCGTAGCGTGACGCTGACTGGAGCTGCCGAGCCCGAGCGCCTGACCGGGCTGGTCATCGACGCGAATCTGCTCCCGATGATCGGGATCGAGCCGATGCTCGGAAGGAACTTCAACGATTCGGAGGACGTTTTCGGCGCACCGCCCGTCGCGCTCATCAGCCACGGTCTATGGCAGCGCCGCTTCGGCGGAGACCCGGACATCATCGGGCGCACGATCGAGCTCACGATACCGCATACCATCATCGGCGTGATGCCCGCCGATTTCCACTTCGCGGTGGCGAGCGACGTCTGGATGCCGATCGGTCAGATGCTTGCGCCCTCCGACTGGGGGAGCGAAAGTCATGTGCTGCGCACGCTGGCGAAGCTGCGCGCGGGCGTCTCCGTCGAGCGCGCGCGTGCCGAGCTCGACGCCGTTGCCGCATCGCTCGAGCGCGAGCACCCGCGGTCCCGCGCGGGCTGGAGGTTCTCCGTGCATCGGATCAACGACGGCATGTTCCAGGCGCCGGTCAAGCCGATGATGCTCCTGCTGCTCGGCGCCGTCGGCTTCGTCTTGCTGATCGCGTGCGCCGATGTTGCGAACCTGCTGCTGGCACGCGGTGCCGGCCGCGCCCGCGAGATCGCGATCCGGACCGCGCTCGGCGCCGGCCGTGTCAGGCTCGTGCGTCAGCTCCTCACCGAGAGCCTGCTGCTCGCCCTGGCCGGCGGCGTCGCGGGTACGCTGCTGGCCGCGTGGACGCTCGGTCTCATCCGGTCCGCCATACCGGCCTCGATCCTCGAGTTCAACCCGCGAATGGCCAGCCTGGGCATCGACCCCCGAGTGCTCGGCTACACCGCCGCAATCGTGGTCGCGACCGGCTTGTTGTTCGGGTTCCTGCCCGCACTGCGCGCGTCACGGCCGGACCTCGCCGATTCGCTCAAGGAGGGAGATCGTGCCAGTACCGCCGGACGCGGGCAGCATCGTCTGCGCGGAGCGCTCGTCGGACTCCAGGCCGCGCTCGCGGTCGTGCTGCTCACGGGCGGGACGATCCTGATGCGCAGCTTCCTCGCCCAACAGGAGGCCAACCCGGGCC
>JBOHRM010000864.1:0-2497 GCA_050732715.1 Longimicrobiales bacterium | reverse complement strand
CACCCAGGCACGCGCGGCCGACGAGGCGCGCGGACTGCCGATCCTTCCACTGCCACCGGCGGCCCAGGCCGAGGCGGAAGCGGCCGAGGCCGCGGCCGCAGAAGTCGCGCAAGCCGAGCCGGCCGCGGGCCACCACCCCGCGCAGCCGCCGCTCGAAGCGCAGGTCACCGAGCTGCAGGGCACAGGCGGCTTCGCGCCCGAGGAGGTCGATGCGACTCCGATGGGCTTCCCACCGCCCGGCACGCACTACGGCGAGTACTCGGACGCCATGCCCCGATGGGGCATGGCCGTCGACCTCGAGAAGTGCATCGGTTGCAGCGCCTGTGTGACGGCGTGCTACGCAGAGAACAACATCGGCATCGTCGGTCCCAAGCTCATATCGCAAGGCCGGATCCTGCACTGGTTGCGCATCGAGCGGTACTACGAAGGTGAGGGTGAAGACCTCGAGACGCGGTTCCTGCCGATGATGTGCCAGCACTGCGGCAACGCGCCGTGCGAGCCGGTATGTCCGGTCTACGCGGCGTACCACACGCCGGACGGGCTCAACGCGCAGGTCTACAACCGCTGCGTCGGCACGCGCTACTGCTCGAACAACTGCCCGTACAAGGTCCGCACGTTCAACTGGTTCACCTCCGAGTGGCCCGAGCCGCTGAACCTCCAGCTCAACCCGGACGTCACGGTCCGCGAGGTCGGCGTGATGGAAAAGTGCACGCTGTGCGTGCAGCGGATCCGGGAGAAGCAGAACGAGGCGCGCATCGAGGGCCGCGCCGTGAGCGACGGTGAGATCACGCCCGCGTGCGCGCAGACGTGTCCGGGCGGCGCGATCGTGTTCGGGAACATGCGCGACCCGAACTCGCGCGTGCGGCAGATCGCCAACTCGGGCCGCGCGTACCGTGTCTTCGACAACCTCAACACGCAGTCCGGAATCGTATATCTGAGGAAGATCAGCGACCACGTCGGCGGGGAGCACTGAGCAGCATGGTTTCGCGTTCCGGGTGGGCTCCCCACCGCTCCTCGCACGGCCCCTACGCCGACCTCGGTCGCCTGTGGCGCCCTCGGTTCCGGGTTCCGAGTTTGACCCACGGCTGGAACCGCGCCAGCAGCATGGAGAACTGACTGTCATGTCGACCGTCATGCGCTCCGAGACGCACCCGGAGATCCAGTCATACGGCGAGGTCAATCGCGACGTATTGAAGATGTTGGGCCGGCCGGGGCGCGGCTACTTCATCCTGCTCGCGTTCGTGTTGGCCGTGCTCGCAGTGGGCGCCTTCGCGTGGGGCCTCCAGCTCGTGACCGGGATCGGACGGTCGGGGCTGAACAACCCCGTCGGCTGGGGCGTCTACATCACGACGTTCGTGTTCTGGGTCGGCATCGCGCACTCGGGCACGCTGATCTCCGCGATCCTCTATCTGTTCCGCGCGCGCTGGCGCCAGTCGATCTACCGCGCGGCCGAGGCGATGACGGTGTTCGCGGTGCTGACCGCGGGCCTGTTCCCGATTATCCATCTCGGCCGGCCGTGGGTGTTCTACTACCTCATCCCGTACCCGAACCAGCGCGGGCTGTGGCCGAACTTCCGCGGACCGCTCCTCTGGGACGTGTTCGCGGTCGGCACGTACCTGACCGTCAGCGCGACGTTCTTCCTCGTCGGCATGATCCCGGACGTCGCGGCCGCGCGCGACGCGACGACGGTGCCTTGGCGCAAGAAGCTGTACACGATCCTATCGTTCGGCTGGCGCGGCACGGATCGAGAGTGGCGGCACTTCACGAGGGCCTACCTGTACCTGGCCGCGCTCGCCACGCCGCTCGTCTTGTCCGTGCACTCGGTCGTGTCGTGGGACTTCGCCGTGTCGATCGTGCCCGGATGGCACACGACGATCTTCGCGCCGTACTTCGTCGCCGGCGCGATCTTCAGCGGCCTCGCCCTCGTGATCACGATCCTGATCCCGGTCCGCAAGATCTTCGGCCTCGAGGCGTACTTCACACCGCGCCATTTCGAGGCGATGGCGAAGCTGATCCTGCTGACCGGCATGATCGTCTTCTACGCGTATCTGACCGAGTATTTTATGGCGTGGTACAGCTTCGAAACGCCGGAGCGCGCCGCGATGTGGAACCGCTTGACCGGCGACTACTGGTGGGCGACGTGGATCATGCTGACCTGCAACGGTGTGATCCCCCAGCTGCTGTGGTGGAAGCAGGTGCGCACGAGCATCCCCGCGTTGTTCGTGATCACGATCTTCATCAACATCGGCATGTGGTTCGAGCGCTTCGTGATCATTGTGACCAGTCTCGCGACCGAATACGAGCCATGGCAGTGGCGGAACTACCAGCCGACGTGGATCGAGATGGCGGTCACCGCCGGTAGCTTCGCGTGGTTCCTCATGTGGTTCCTGCTGTTCCTGAGGCTGTTGCCGGCGGTCTCGGTCGCGGAGCTGAAGGAGGTCCTGCCGGCGCCGCTGCGACGGCGACGTGCCGAGCCCGCGCGCGCGCTGAGCTCCTC
>JBOHRM010000863.1:0-2814 GCA_050732715.1 Longimicrobiales bacterium | reverse complement strand
CGTGGGACAGCCTAGACGGAGGCTCTTCGCTTGGCGGATCCTCGCTCGACGGCCCCTCGCCTTCTGCCGGCCTTGGATTGTACGCGAGCCCGATCCTCAACCGCATGGTTCGCTCCTCGGTTCATGGCATGAAAAAGCGCGTCCCCCTCGAATTCGGGAACGCGAGTCACTCGTTCCGTCGTCGTGCCGACGACTTTTCGATGTTATCATTCTCTGCCAAACCGCCCTTTACGTCTGCACCGCCACAACATAACGGGTTCGCGCGCACAATGGAAGCGACGGGATCAGACAGCATTCGCTCTAGTCTCGACGCCGGCTCGGGTCTTAGTCTCCGCACGATGACCGACAACCGTGATGTTCGCATTGCAATCGGTGCGCCGGGCGGCGTCGAATACGATGTCGTGATCGAGGCGGGCGCGGCGCGCTCGATCGGCCGACTGCTGCGCGAGCACGCGGCGTCGCCGCACTACATCGTGATCGCGGACGCGGTTGTTGCGGGGCCGTACGGTGACGCCGTTCTCGCGTCGGTTCGCGAGACAGGCGCTCGCGCCGATCTACTCGCGTTTGCGGCGATCGAGTCGAGCAAGACGCGCGCGATGTGGGCCGAGCTGACGGACCGGCTGATCGCGCGAGGCGCCGGCCGCGACGCGTGCGTGGTCGCGCTGGGCGGCGGCGTGACGACGGATCTGGCGGGTTTCGTGGCGGCCACGTTCATGCGCGGATTGGCGTACGTGCAGGTGCCGACCACGCTGCTGGCGATGATCGATGCGTCGATCGGCGGCAAGACCGGTGTCGACACGGAGGCCGGCAAGAACCTCGTCGGCGCGTTCCATCACCCGCGCCTCGTGGTGGTCGACCCGGAGTTCCTCGCGACGCTCCCGGTGGCCGAGCTGTGCTCGGGCCTGGCGGAGGCGGTCAAGCACGGCGCCATCGCGGATGCGGCGTATCTGGATCGTATCCGCGCCGAGGCCGGGGCGCTTCTCAGGCGCGATGCGGGCGTGCTCGAGTGGCTGATCCGGCGCTCCGTCGAGATCAAGGCTGGCGTCGCCACACGAGACCCGTACGAGCACGGCGAGCGCGCCGTGCTCAACTTTGGTCACACCGTCGCGCACGCGCTCGAGCGGCTGAGCGGCTTCGCGAAGCGTCACGGCATCGCCGTCGCCATGGGCATGGGTGTCGAGGCCGAGCTCGGCGTCGCGCTCGGCATCACGCACCCCGACACACCGGCGGTGCTGCGCTCGGTCTTGCGTCCGCTCGGGTTGCCGGCCGCGGTGCCGGCCGGCACCGATTTCGCCGCCGTCGTCGCCGCCACGGCGACGGACAAGAAGGCGCGCGCCGGCCGCGTCCGCTACACACTGCTCCAGCGCGCGGGCCAGGCCGCCCGTTCGCCGGACGGAGAATGGACGTTCCCCGCCGACGCAGCGGCCGTCGAGGCCGCGCTCGCCCGCGCCGCGGCCGCCGACGGACCCCCCTCACCCTGACCTCTCCCCCCGACGAGCGGGTGGAGAGGGCGTTGCGCACACTCCCGAACGCGGCCTGGCTTCGGCTGATGGCCGGTCCGCCAGTCACGCGGGGTGAGGGGGCGTTCTGCTCCGCACCCTTGCGGGCTTACGGGCGGGCTTGCGAACCCTTTGACGGACTCGGGTTGTGTGGCTATCTTCCTTGCGCGTATGCAACTGCGTTTCGTCGGCTCCGCGCGATTGCGCACTGAACACGCCAGCCCGGCGCAATTCGAGGTGGGGTATGGTGCTTGACGGACGCGTGACCAGCCTTTCCGTCGCGGCCGCGCTCGAGGCGCGCGCCGCTGAGGACCCGGCGTACACGTTCCTCATCTCGAACGACCGCAAGTACACCTACGCGCAGGTCGAGCAACGCGCCGCCGCGCTCGCCGCCGGGCTGCACGAGCTGGGCATCGAGAAAGGCGACCGCATCGCGCTCGACCTGCCGAACTGGCCCGAGTTTATCATCTCGATGTTCGCGGTCGCGAAGCTCGGCGCGGTCATGGTGCCGCTCAACCCCCGCTACACCGTGCCCGAGCTCCAGTACATGCTGCGGCACTCCGAGGCGACGGTCGTGATCAGCGCCGAGACGTTCGCGGACACGGACTATCTCCAGCTGTTCGAGGGATTCCTCACGTCGCTCCCGGATTTCCAGTACCTGGTGACGGTCGGTGAAGAGGAGCTGTGGTACGACGACCGCATCTACCAGTTCGAGGACTTGCTGTCGAGCGGCGAAGGCCGCGAGCGGCCGCGCATCGATGTCGAGCCGACGGACGTCTTCACGATCCTCTATACGTCCGGTACGATGGGCAAGCCGAAAGGCGTTGCGCTGACGCACGCGAACCTGCTCGGCACTGCCCACGACACCGTGAACGCCATCGGTTTGTCCGCCGACGATGTCGTGTTCGGCGTCGCCACGGTGTTCCACGTGTTCGGTCTCGGACCCGGCATCCTCGGCACGATGATGGCCGGTGCCTCGCTCGTGCTCCAGGAGCAGTTCGACGCGGCGCGCGCGCTCGAGCTGATCGAACGGCACCGAGTCACCGTGCACTACGGCGTGCCGACCGTGTACGTGACCGAGATGCACGCGCTCGAACGGACGCGCCGGGACCTATCGTGCCTGCGCACGGGTATTGTTGCCGGCGCCCCGATCGGCGACGAGCTGGTTCGGCGGATTCGCGAGGAGCTGTGCCCCAACCTGTGTGTGGCTTACTCGCTCACCGAGACCGCATCGACGGTATCGATGACGCGACCCGACGACCCCGCCGACAAGCAGGTGTTTACCGTTGGCCGGCCGCTGCCGGGCACCGAGGTC
>JBOHRM010000862.1:0-5652 GCA_050732715.1 Longimicrobiales bacterium | reverse complement strand
GCCTTCGAGCGTACCGCTGTGCTGCTCGAGAACCTCGCGCAGCGCGTCCGACGAGGAGAAGTCGATGAGCGCGTCGGCGCTCGAGATCAGAGGCCCGGCGGTCTGCGGCGATTCGATGCGTGCGCCGCCGTGCGCGGCCATCTCGTCGGCCGAGGCAGCGTGACGCGCGATGCCGCCGGCGAGCTCGAGGTCCGGCGCGGCACGGACGCGCTCGACCAGCAAGCGGCCCATGCGCCCCGTGACCCCGCAAATCGCGATGGCGGGCACTCTGTTCAGGCGACTCGCTGTTCGACGCCCAGCTCCCGCAGCGTCGCGGTGATCTGATCGCGCGTGGCCGGATCGGCCTCGACGAGCGGAGGGCGCAAGGGACCTACGCGGAAGCCGAGCCAGCGCACGGCCGTCTTCACGGGTATGGGGTTGGATTCCTTGAACAGCGCCTGGATCAACGGCAAGTAGCTCAGCTGGAGTCTGCGCGCCTCGACCAACTCGCCGTTCAGGAAGGCGTGAACCATGCGACTCGTGTCGGCGGGCGCCACGTTCGCCAACACGCTGATCACGCCGGCGCCGCCGAGCGCGAGGATCGCCAACGTCTGATCATCGTTGCCGCTCCAGATGGCGACGCGGTCTCCCACCACTCGCGCGAGCTCGGCCACCTGCGACACGTCGCCGCACGCCTCCTTGACGCCGATCACGCGGTCATCGTCCGCGAGCTCCGCGATCGTGGCGGGAAGGATGTTGACGGCCGCGCGGCTCGGCACGTTGTAGATGATCAGCGGCAGATCGCACGCCGCGAGCACGGCGCGGTAGTGCACGATGAGCCCGCGCTGCGGCGGCTTGTTGTACGGCGGCGCACTCACCAGCACGGCATCGGCGCCCACCTCACTGGCCTGCATCGCGAGCCGCGCGACCTGCGGCGTGTCGCTGCCGCCACAGCCGACGACCACGGGGAGCCGCCCGCCGTTCTCGTCGACCACGATCTGGGCCGCCGTGCGTTGTTCGTCGGCCGACATCGCGGCCGCCTCACCCGTCGAGCCGCAGACGACGAGCGCATCTGTGCTTTCCGCGTGATGGAACCGCACCAGCTCGCGCAGGACTCGCTCGTCGACGCCGGCGTCGCCGAACGGCGTCACCAGTGCCACGCCGGAACCCATGAATCGCGGATCAGCCATGGTCACGATTGATGAATGATGAGTGATGAGTGATGAATCGTGCTTCCGATGAACATTTCGCATCCATCATTTCGCATCCATCATTTCGCATTCATCATTTCGCATTCATCATTGCCGTTCAAAGGTTGCCGAGGTCCGCCAGGTCCCCGCGCGTCACCTCCGTCGGTCCGTCCTCGGGCGTCGTGTCGCGGTCGGTCGATTCGTGGAAATCGGCCTCGGCCTCGTCTTGGTTCGTGGCCGCATCGAACGAGCGGAACACTTCACCGCCGCAACGCTCGCAGCGCAGCAACCCGCTCGCCGCGCGCGACTCGGACATGTACTCCTTGCCACACTCGACGCAGACCTCGAGCAGGATCTCGTCCGATCCGGGTCCCCCGTGCGGAGTGCGTGGCTCGCCGTGCGGCGTATCCTGGTCGTCCGCCATTTTCGCGTTGCTCCTATTCGCGCTGCCGCCGGAGTGCATCTGCTGCGTGACGGCACGGCCCACCACGGCCTCCCGATCCCCCGCTGGGGGAGGATCGTAAAGAGAGTGCAACTGAACCCAAGTGCAATTTGCCTGCCGCGGCGCAGGCGTTCAACATTCGGCGGGCGGAATGTTCCGTTCGGGTCTCATTACGAGGAGTGTGCGACGCGTGTTGAAAGGATCGGCGGGAGTCGAGGCAATGGAGCGACGGCTGGTCGACGTGGCGCTCGCGGCGGGACGGGACGCCGTCGAGGTGCACCGCCGGCACCTCGGCGCGGTACGCGCCGAGGATTGGTCGGAGAAGGGTGTGGCGGACTTCGTGACGTTCGTCGACCACGAGGCCGAGGCGAGCATCGTCGCGCGCGTCCGCGGGGCGTTCCCGGAGCATGCGATCTTGGCCGAAGAGCAGGCGGCCACGGAAGCGGGTGGGGGGCTTGCCGTGCCGCGCGATGGTTGGGTCTGGATCATCGACCCGCTCGATGGCACAACCAACTTCCTTCATCGGTATCCGATGTATGCGGTTTCCGTCGCCGTAGCGTATCAGGCTGAGCTGGTCGCGGGCGCGGTCATCTCGAGCGTCACGGGGGAGGAGTGGTGCGCGGTTCGTGGCGGCGGCGCGTTCAAGGACGGCCAGCGAATTCACATCTCGGCGATCGAACGGCTGCCGCACGCGCTCATTGCGACGGGGTTCCCGTTCAAGACGATCCGCGAGCTGCCGCGGTATCTGCGCCAGTTCGAGGCGGTGCTGCGCAGCGCCGCTGGCATTCGCCGGGCGGGCTCGGCGGCGCTGGACCTGTGTCACCTGGCGACCGGCTATATCGACGGATTCTGGGAGCTCGATCTGGCGCCGTGGGACATCGCCGCGGGAGCGCTCATCGTGCGCGAGGCCGGCGGCGTAATCACACACGTGGACGGCACACCGCGAGACCTCGATTCCGGCTCCGTGCTCGCCGGCAATCCGGCGATCCACGCGGCACTGATCGAGTGCCTCGATCGTGCTGAGGTTGGAGCCGAAGTAGAAACGGAAGAGAACGTTCGATGACGGGGTTCGACGATTCCAAGGGCCCGCGCCGCTGGCTGAGCGCGGCGCGCGCGAGCGGACGCGGGCGAGAGGCACGGCTGCGCGGCTGGTTGCTCGGCCACCCGCGCTTGGTCACGGGTGCGATGCTCGCCGTAGTCGCGGTGGTCTCGCTGTTCGCGGGCCTCGCGATCGGCAGCTGGCGCGGCGTGTGCCGTGGCGACTGTCCGTCGATCGCGCAGATCTACGTCTGGGAGCCCAAGAGCGCCACGCGCATCCTCGATCGGAACCGCCAGCTGATCGCCGAGTTCTTCCAGGAGCGGCGGACGCCGGTCGACATCTCGACGCTGCCCGAGTACGTGTCCGAGGCGTTCATCGCCGTCGAGGACAAACGTTTTTACAGCCACAACGGGTTTGACCCGGTGCGCCTGGTCGGCGCGAACCTGCGCAACGTGCTCAGTGGCGAGATCACGGGCGGCGGGAGCACCGTGACCCAGCAGCTCGCACGCTGGATGTTCTCCGAGGAGATCGGCTTCGAGGTGAACGCACCGCGTGTGGTGGACCGAAGCTTGGTCACACGCAAGCTGAAGGAGCTGAAGGTCGCGATCGAGCTCGAGCGCGTCTACGAGAAGGCTCAGATTCTCGAGGCCTACATCAATCAGGTCAACTACGGCGACGGCAGGCACGGCATTGAAGCCGCGTCGCAGTACTTCTTCGGCAAGCCCGCGATCCGGCTCGATCCCGCGGAGGCCGCGCTGCTCGCGGCCGTCATCAACCGGCCGTCCACGTACTCGCCGTTCCGCCACCCCGAGCGCGCCCGACAGCGCCGCAACATGGTGCTGCGCCTGATGGCCGAGCAGGGCTATCTCGAAACCGCGGAGATGCGGCAGTGGCAGAACGCGCCGCTGCCGACGGAGCCGTTCCGGTCCGTCGAGGATCGAACCGCGCCATACTTCGTCGAGTGGGTGCGGACGATCCTCGATGACCGGTTCGGGTCCGACCTGTACAGCAAGGGTTTCCAAGTCATCACGTCGCTCGATCTCGACATGCAGCGGCAGGCGCAAGTCGCGATGGATTCCGGCTGGGCGCGAATCGAGGCGGCGCCCGGGTTCCCCGGCCCGAAATACGCCGATGTCATTGCGGATGAGAGCCGAACGATCTCGAACCACACGCCGTACATCCAGGGCGCGTTCGTAGCGCTCGACCCGTTCACGGGTGAAGTGCGCGCTCTGATCGGCGGCCGTGACTTCGAGGACTCGAAGTTCAATCGTGCAACGCAGGCTCTGCGCCAACCGGGCTCGACGTTCAAGCCGTTCGTCTATGCCGCCGCGATCGCGAGCGGTATGCCCGCATCACACGTCATCTACGACTCGCCGGTGATGCTCGAGCTGCCCGACAGCACGATCTACGCGCCGGAGAACTACGACCCCGATTTCCGCGGGCCACTCACGCTGCGCGACGCGCTGAAGCATTCCGTGAACACGGTCACGGTCAAGCTCGGACTCGAGGTCGGGCTCGAGACCGTGGCACAGGTCGCGCGCCAGCTCGGGCTGCGCACGGCGATCCCGGCGGTGCCGTCGATGCCGATCGGCGCGGCGGACGTCGTCCCGCTCCAACTCGCCGAGGCGTACACGCCGTTCGCGACCACCGGCACACTGGCGCGGGCGCGATCCATCCTGCGCGTCGAGGATCAGGATGGCCGCGTGCTCTGGGAGACCTTGCCCGACCGCGAGACCGTTCTCGACTCGCTGACGGCCGCGATCACGCGTGACCTGCTGCGCACGGCGCTCGACAACGGCACCGGCGCGAACGCCCGCAACCCCGTGCTCGGCAACCTCCCGTACGAGGTACCGGCGGCGGGCAAGACCGGCACCACGAACGACGCAACGAACGTGTGGTTCGCCGGCTTCACACCGGACCTGCTCGCCGTCGTGTGGTTCGGCTTCGACCAGCCCCAGCAGATCACGGAACGGGCGACCGGCGGCGCGTTCGCCGCGCCGGTCTGGGGCCAGTTCATGCGGTCCGTCTATTACGGCGACGATTCGACCGCGCTCGCATTGCCGGAGCCATGGCCGTGGCCCGACGGCATCACCATGCGCGCGGTGGACCGCGAGACGGGAAAGCTCGCCGCCGAGTGGTGTGCGCCGTACAACGCATACACGGAGTTTTTCATCCCGGGCACGGAGCCCACCGAGACGTGCAGCCCGAGCGGCGGCCTGTTCGACGCGCCGACCCGCGGGTTCCCGTTCGATACGGTCATCACGGACACGCTTCCCCTCTCCACGGACACGCTCGACCCGCGAAGGCCGGCCATCGACACGCTACGCCGGGACACGCTGCGCAGCGACACGTTGCGGTCGATCGGCCGCTGAGTATGCGATCTGGCAGTTCCTTCTCACGCAGAGACGCAGAGGGGCAGAGGCGCAGAGAATCCCTTATGTCTCCGCGTTCTCCGCGTCTCTGCGCCCACAAAAAAAGCGGAAACCGAAGCGCCTGACCGCGCCAATCCTAATTTCGGACGTAGAGCTTGAACGGGATGGCGGCGGTTGTGAGCGCGGCGATAAGGGCGGCCTCCTCGTCGGGGAGGAACTCGAGCGCGAGGTCACATTTCGCGTCGGCGTCGGCTGGCGCGGGCACGACTTGTACGCCGAGGCCCCGTTCGAGCGCGAGCTCCTCGGCCCACAATGCGTGATGGGTGGTGTCGAACGTCAGGACTCGCATCAGATGGAGACGTACTCCTCGACGCCATCGGCGGTGATGCGGACCGAGACGAGCGGCAGCACGGGTTCGGGCTCGCCGATGCGCACCGCGTCGCGCACCGCGGCCGCGGCGGCCTCCGCGCTGGCGATATCTGCCGCGAACACGGTAGCGAGCGGAGCGCCGGCCTCGACCGCGTCGCCCGGCTTCGCGGTGATGCGCAGGCCGACGCCGTGGTCGACACGGTCGCCGAGCACGGCGCGGCCGGCGCCTAGACTGCGGGCCACGCGGCCGATCGCGCGCGC
>JBOHRM010000861.1:0-9031 GCA_050732715.1 Longimicrobiales bacterium | reverse complement strand
GGGCGACCGAGGCGGACGAGACCGAGGCGCTCGAAATGATGGAGCAGGCGACGCGCGCGGACCTCAAGGTCGACGAGCTCGAACGCAACCTCGCCAAACTGCGCTCCGAGATCGAGCCGCGCCGCGAAGAGCTGTTTCGCGAACGCGCGGCCGCCGAGTCCGAGGTCGATGTGCTCTCGGATCGTCGGAAGAACCAAGTGGTCCGCCTCGATCCGGCCTCGCTCAGGCTCTATGAGCGAGTGAAGAGCGGCCGCGCAAAGCGCGTGCTCGCGCCGCTGACCGCCGAGGGCGCTTGCGGCAACTGCTTCCACCAGCTGCCGATCCAGGAGCAGGCGAACGTTCGCAATGGAGGGGTTCCGCCAGCGCGCTGCGAAGTGTGCGGGGTCATCCTTTATTCCGGTTAGCGGGTTGGCGGGTTGTGGGTTGCGGGTTTTGCTTCGCAGCAACCCGGCCCGTGGCTCATATCGTTCGGGTTGCGAGTTGCGACTTGGTTGAACGGATCAACCCGCAACCCGTAACGCGCAACCCCAACAGACATTCCAGCGTCCCAGGCTGCCCTCCCGCGCTGGGCGCCGCCGGTCGTAGATTCGATCCATGACATTGACCACGGTGACCGTGCCGAACGCTCCGCCGGCGACTGAGCCGCCGGCTCACGTCACACCGCACGGCGTAGCCACTCGGCTGCCGGCGCTCGAACGGCGTTGGACGCTGCGCAGGACGCCTGTGCCGCGGGCCGGAGCGCCGAGCGCCTCCCCGCAGCAGGGGGAGGCGGTGAGCAGTGTGGCAGCGCAAAGCGATGCCCCTGCCTCGTGCGCCGGGCTCGAGGCCGCGCTCAAGCTGCCGCCGTCGCTCTGCCGGCTCCTGCTCGTGCGCGGCTTCGCGGACGAGTCCGACGCGAGGCAGTTTCTGAAACCGCGTCTCGAGCGGCTCCACGATCCATCCCTGCTGGCGGGCATGAGTGCCGCCGTCGAACGCGTCCGCCGCGCGCTGCGCGACGGCGAAACGATCTTCGTGCACGGGGACTACGATGTCGACGGCATCTGCGGCGCGACGCTCTGTACACGCGCTTTGGCGGCGCTCGGCGCGCGCGTGCGTACGTTCGTGCCGCACCGCTTGCGCGATGGCTACGACTTGACCGGTGCGGGTGTCCGCGCTGCGGCCGATGCCGGCGCGTCGCTCATCCTGACGGTCGACTGCGGCACGGTCGCGCACGAGCCGATCGCGGCTGCCGCCGCGGCGGGGATCGACGTCATCGTCACGGACCACCACACGCCGGGTCAGGCGTTGCCGCCGGCGCTGGCGGTGGTCAACCCCAACCGGCCGGACTGCACGTACCCCGACAAGGGGCTCGCCGGCGCTGGGGTCGCGTTCAAGCTCTGCCAGGCGCTGGCGGCCGCGGAGGGCGCGGATCCGGCCGAGCTGTGGTCGTTCCTCGACCTCGTGGCCGTGGCGACGATCGCAGACCTGGCGCCGCTTGCCGGCGAGAACCGCATCCTCACGCGCTTCGGGCTTCGGCTGCTGCGCCAGACGCGGAATCCCGGGCTGCGCGCGCTGCTCGAGAGCGCGAAGATCGATACGACCGAGCCGATCGGTGCCGGCAAGATCAGCCACGTGCTCGCACCACGCATCAACGCGGCGGGTCGCGTCGGCGATGCGGCGCGCGCGATCGAGCTGCTCATGACGGCTGACGAGCGGGAGGCCGGACGTCTCGCGCACGAGCTCGAGCAGCAGAACGATACGCGCCGCGCGGTGGACCGCGAGACGCTCGCCCAGGCGGTCGACATGCTCGAGCGCGATTACGACCCGGCCCGCGATTTCGCGATCGTCCTCGCGGCGCACGGCTGGCACCCGGGCGTGATCGGCATCGTCGCATCGCGCGTCGTCGAGCTGACACACCGGCCTACTGTTCTGATCGCGATCGATGACGACGGCCGCGCGCGTGGCAGTGCGCGCTCGATCCCGCGGTTCCATCTCTACGAGGGGATCCGTGCGTGTGCGCATCTGCTCGAGCGCTACGGCGGCCATCGCCAGGCCGCCGGCCTCGAGATCCGGCCGGAGCGCATCCCCGAGCTCCGCGCCGCACTCAACGATCACGCGCGGACGGTGCTCCGCCCGCACGACCTCGAGCCGACGCTTCCGATCGACCTGGACATACACCTTTCCGAGATTACGACCGAGCTGTTCGCGCTGATGCGCCATTTCGGCCCGTTCGGCATCGGCAATCCGATGCCGGTGCTCGGTGTTCGCGACGTGCGCGTGGCCCGGCCGCCGCGCACGGTGGGCGCGGGCCACGTGCGGCTCGTGCTCGAGCAGGACGGCGCGCGGCTCCAAGCGATCGGGTTCGGCATGGCCGACCGGATCGCGACGCTCGATGCCGTGCGCAACCGCCTCGACGTGGTGTTCCATCTCCAGGAGGATCGTTGGAACGCGCATCTCCAGGCGAAGCTCATCGACGTGCGCATCGCGCGATGAGGATCATCGCCGGACGCTGGCGCGGCCGCAGGATCGCGGCGCCATCCGGCCGCGCGACGCGACCCACGACCGACCGCGTCCGCGAGGCGTGGATGAGCGCCTTGCAGTACGAGCTGCCCGACGCGCGCGTCCTCGACCTGTTCGCCGGTAGTGGTGCGCTCGGGCTCGAGGCATTGTCGCGCGGCGCCGCGCACGCCACCTTCGTCGAGCGATCGAACGCGGCGATCCGTGCGCTCGAGGCGAACCTCGGCGCGCTCGGCGCGCGAGACGACGAGTACACGGTCGTGCGGGCCGATGCGCTGGCGTATGTGCAACGCCTGCCGCCGCAGGCGTTCGACCTGGCGCTCGCCGATCCGCCCTACGGCACGAACGACGCGGCCGCGCTCGTGGACGTGTTCGCGCGTGCGCCGTTCGCCACGTGGCTGTGGCTCGAGCACCGTACCGCGCTGGCGCTGCCCGCGGTGCCCGGCACGAAGACGCGACGCTACCGTGACATCGCGCTAACCGCGATACCAGCACGGACAATGAATGCGAAATGATGAATGCGAAATGCTTTTTCCGTCGAACGCTTGATGAGGAGTCGTCGATGATCATTCATCATTCATCATTCATCATTCCCTATGACTGGCACCCCCGCACGCATTGCGGTATATCCTGGCTCGTTCGACCCGATCACGCGCGGCCATGAGGATATCGTCCGCCGGGCGCTCGGATTCGTGGACCGTGTCATCGTGGCCGTGGCGCACCGGCGGACGCAGAGGAAGGACGGTCTGCTCGAGATCGGCGAGCGCGTCCGACTGATCCGCGACGTGTTCGATGGCGAACCACGCGTCACGGCCGACGACTTCGAGGGGTTGCTCGTCGACTATGCTCGCGCGCAAGATGCGCCGATCATCATTCGTGGACTGCGCGCCGTGTCCGACTTCGAGTACGAGCTGCAGATGGCCCTCATGAACCGCCAGCTCTGGGATGGCGTCGAGACCGTGTTCTTGCCGCCGGACGTGAGCCACTCGTACCTCTCGGCATCACTCGTGCGCGAGATCGCCTCGCTCGGCGGCGATGTGTCGCCGTTCGTCTCACCCGCCGTTCACGAGGCGTTGGCACGGCACTACCCCGCCATTGCTCGACTTGGAACCGAAAACCAGCAACCGCGAACCGGGAACCAGCAACCGGCAACCGGCAACCGGGAACCGGGAACCGGCAACCGGGAACCGGGAACCGGCAACAGGTGAACGCGTTCCTCGATTCGCTGCACCGCCGCGCGGGCGAGCTCGTGCGCCGCATCGTGCTGCCGGAGGGCGATGACGCGCGCACGCTCGACGCCGCCATCCTGCTCGCGCGTGACGGTCTCGCACAGCCTACCGTGTTGGGCGCGACCCAAGACGACATCGGACGCGCCCGCGCTCGACTCGGCGACACCGGCGCCGCGGGCTATGCGGTCGAGCCGATCCCACCGAACGAGCACCCGTACCTCGAGACGCTCGTTGCACAGCTGGCCGAGCTGCGCGCCCACCGGGGGATGACGCCGGATACGGCACGGGCTCAACTCGCCGACCCGCTCTTTCTCGCCGCGATGCTCGTCCGCGCCGGCCTCGCCGACGGCGTCGTGGCCGGCGCATCGAGAACGACGAGCGAGGTGCTGCGCGCCGCCATCGCGTGTATCGGTATGGCGCCGGGCATCACGACGATCTCGTCGTCGTTCTATATGATCGTGCCGCCGTTTCGCGGCGGTCAGACCGAGGTGCTGACGTTCACGGACGCGGGTGTCGTGCCTACGCCCGACGCCGAACGCCTCGCGGAAATCGCGCTCGCCGCGGCCGCCGCGCGCCGCGTCATCGTGCAGGACGAGCCGCGTGTCGCGTTCCTGTCATACTCGACCAAGGGCAGCGCGGACGGCCCGGAGGTGCGCAGGGTACGGCGCGCCGTCGAGCTGTTCCGTGAACGCGCGCCGGACGTACCCGCGGACGGCGAGCTCCAGGTCGATGCCGCGCTGGTGCCCGACATCGCCAGGCGCAAGGCGCCCGGCTCACCGGTCGACGGCAACGCCAACATTCTGGTGTTCCCGGACCTCGGCGCCGCGAACATCGCATACAAGCTCGTGCACCGGCTGGCCGGCGCCCACGCGCTCGGCCCCGTGCTCCAGGGACTCGCCCTGCCGTGCAACGATCTCTCGCGCGGCGCCAGCATCGAGGATATCGTGAACGTCGCCTGCATCACGGCGGTGCAAGGCGGAGTTCCGAGTTCCGAGTTCCGAGTTCCGAGTTTTGAATCCTGAGCCGCGAGACCTGCGGCGGACTACCCCGGAACGCCAACGGAACGGCAGCCGGCCCGGCACCGAAATTGCCGCTCGCAACGCGGAACCCGGAACACGGAACCCGGAACACGTAAGGAGGCGTAATGAGCTTCGACGTCAAGAAGCATGACGATGTGACCGTGATCGATGTGGAGGGGCAGCTGATCGTGGGCAATCGCCAGGAGCTGAAGCAAAAGGTGCTCGAGCAGCTCGAGAGTGGCGGCCGCAAGTTCCTGATCGATTTCTCGAGCACGGGATACATCGATTCCTCCGGTCTCGGCGTGCTGGTCAGCCTTTCGAAGAAGATTCGCGAGCAGGGCGGGGAGCTGCGGCTGGCGAACTTGAACGAGGACTTGAGGACGCTCTTCGAGCTGACCAAGCTCGATACCCTGTTCCACATCGCGGGCAATCGCCAGGAAGCGCTCGCCTCGTTTTAGCTTCGGTTCCCGGCTCCCGGTTCCCAGTTGTCCGGTTCTCCGTTAGCGGTTATTCAATTCTCTTCAGCTGTTTCCTTCGGTGCAGCTGGACTAACCGGCTAACCGGGAACCGGCCAACTGGACATGCATTACACGCTGGAGCTACCGAACGATCTTCAGGTGATCGAGCGCTCCGTCGAGTACCTGATGGAGCGAGGTGGCGAGCTCGGTTTCAATCATGATCGGCTGCGGTTGAACCTGCGCGTCGGTGTCTCGGAGGCGCTGGCCAACGCGATGCTCTACGGCAACTGTCGGGACCCGGGGAAGCGGGTGCTGCTCGAGGCTCGGCTGTCACCGGCCGCGATCACGATCCGCGTCACCGATGAGGGCTGCGGTTTCGATCCCGATCGACTCGACGACCCGACGTTGCCGGCGAATCGTTGGCGCGTGGGTGGGCGCGGCATTTTCCTGATCCGCAAGCTCATGGATCGCGTCGAGTTCAACGAGCGAGGGAACTCGATCGAGATGATGCTGCTCAACGCGCCGCGCGACGCGGACGGAGTCGATCGATGCTGATCAGCCCGTCGACCGATCTGACGCCTCTGCCTCCGGCGGTTCAAACGTTGCTCGACAGCTTCGAGCACTGCCACGCGGGCGCGGATCCACGTCTGCTCACCGCGGAGGGCGCCGGGTGGGTGTGCTTGTACCCTCACCGCGGCATCGCGGAACCGTGCCGTGACCGGGACCGCGTGCCGATCCGGCTGGCCGGCGGGCCGGCGCTCGCGATCGACACACGAGCCGGCGCCACGCGCCCGGGTGAGCTCGAGTTCCTGGCGCATGTGGTCACTCGAGCGCTCGAGCACGAGCTCGAGGCCCGCTCCGCCGCGCGCGAGCTCAGCGAGCGCTACGAGGAGATCAACCTGCTGTACCTCATCAGCGAGGTGCTCGCCTCGATGTTGTCGCTCGAGGACGCCGCCACGCGCATCCTCACCGAGGTCGCCGATGTGCTCGGCGCGCGTCGCGCTTCGCTCTGGGTCTACGATCCCCAACTGAACCGGCTCCACCTCGCCGCCGCGGTAGGGGAGGACGGCCTGCGCGGACCGATCAGCGCAGACGATACGGAGTCCGCCACAGCCTGGGTGTTCCGCGAGAAACAGCCGCTCAACCTCGAGCGGGACAGCGTGCTCTCCGCACTGCCTCGACTCGAGCCGCGGCCGCACGGGCGCGAGGCGTTCCTCTCCGTACCCATCAACTACACGCCGCCGGAGGGAACCATCCGCACTGTCGGCGTCATCACGTTGGTCGGGCGTCGCAGCAACGTCCGCTTCAGCGCGGGCGACGAACGTCTGCTCTCAGCGATCGCGAGCCAGATCGGCGCCGCGCTCGAGACGCAGCGGCTCGTGCAAGAGAGTCTGCGCCAAGAGCGAATGATGCGCGAGCTCGAGCTGGCGCACGACCTCCAACTGAAGCTGCTGCCCGACCCGGCCACCATCGAAGCGCCACCCGACGTCGCGGCGCGCTGCGTGCCCGCCGAGTCCGTGGGCGGCGACTTCTACCAGCTGTTCCGGCTACCGGGCAACCGCCTCGGCCTCATGATCGGCGACGTCTCGAGCCACGGCTTCTCGGCCGCGCTCATCATGGCGCTGACGCTCAGCGCCGTCAGCATCTACGCCCTCGAATCCGGCACACCCGCGGTCGTGCTCAGGCGCGTGGATGAGGCGCTCGCACACGAGCTCGAATCCACCGAAATGTTCCTCTCACTCTTCTACGGCGTGCTCGACCTCGATGCGCGCGAATTGACCTACGTGAGCGCCGGTCACCCGCACGCGTTCCGGGTCGGGACCGATGGCACCGTCATCCGGCTCGGCGCCACGCACCCGCCGCTCGGCATGGTCCCGATCGATTCGTCGACGCAGGTGGCTGTGCCGTGGCCCTCACAAGAGGATTTGCTGTTGCTCTTCACCGACGGGCTCTCGGACGCGCTCGCCACCGACGGCACCAGCACCGGCGGCGAAGCTCGGTTGGTCGGCGAGGTCACAGATCGACGCGCGGAGCCGCTCACCGAGATCCTCGATCACGTTTTCGAAAGCGCGGCCGCCACCCAACCGTCCATCCCGTCCGACGATCGGACCGCCATGCTCGTGCGGGGTTGAAAGAATAGTTCCGGGTTCCGGGTTCCGGGTTCCGAGTTGCCCTCCCCACTACCCGTAACTCGGAACACGGAACTCGTAACTCGTAACTCGTAACTCGGAACCGCGAACGAAGTGAGCCGGCCCAAGAAGTCGCTCGGCCAAAATTTTCTGGTCGACCCGAACCTCCAGCAGAAGATCGTCGACGCGCTCGCTCTTGACGCCGACGATGAAGTGCTCGAGATCGGGCCCGGCACCGGCGCGCTGACGCGAAGGATCGTGGGCCGCGTGCGCCGACTCGTCGCCGTCGAGCTCGACGACGTGCTCGCGGCCGACCTCGAGGCCGAGCTCGGCGGACGCGACGACGTCGACATCCTGCACCGCGACATCCTCGACGTCGAGACCGCCGAGGTCACGAGCGATCCGGAGCGGCTCAAGGTGATCGGGAACATCCCGTACAACATCACCACGCCGCTGATCTTTCGTCTGCTCGAACGACAGCGCCGGCCCGCCGTCCTCGTGCTCATGGTCCAGCGCGAGGTGGCCGACCGTATCCTCGCCTCACCCGGCTCGAAAGCCTACGGCGCGCTCTCCGTCGGCGTCCGCGCCGTCGCCAGCGCCGAACGGCTGCTCGACGTGCGAAGGACCGCGTTCCGTCCGGTCCCCGACGTCGACTCGACCGTGCTCCGCATCACGCCGATCCGCCCGCCGCCGCTCGAGCAGGCCGAGGAGGACGCGCTCAGGACGCTGACCCGCGTCGCCTTCAGTCGGCGCCGCAAGCAACTCCAGCGCATCCTCCGCTCCGCGCCCGAGTACGGCCTCGATGCCGCCGACATCGAGTCGCTCTGCCGCGAGACCGGCCTTGATCTCGAGGCGAGGCCGGAGGACCTCGCACCCACGGACTTCATCGCGCTCACACGGGCGCTCAGGACCAAGAACACCCCGGCCCCCTCGACTGCCGTACACTCGGCGGCGACGTCGGACCTACAGTTGCTCGGCGTCGTCGCACACGAGCTACGTTCGCCTCTCACCGCGATCATGGGCTACCAGGAGCTCCTCGACGAAGGGTTCTATGGCAGCCTCGAGGCGTCCGCGGTCGAGCCGATTCGCCGAATCGGAAACTGCGCACGCCAGCTCCTCACGCTCATCAATGGCATGGAGCAGCTCGTCCAGGACCGCCACACCACGGCCAGCGAATCGCAAGCGGAAAGGGCCGAGGCCGAGGCCGACCGGTCCAACGAGGCCGCTTCCTCGCTCGAAGACTGCCTCGCCGAAATACGACGCGAGGCCGCCACCCGTCATATCGCCCTCGAGATCCGCCCACCCGAGACGCCCGGACCCGTCCACGAGCTGCCCGCCCACGCATGCGACGCCGTCGAGCTCGTGCTCCACGCCGCGCTCAAGCTGGCGACCGCGGATGCGCTCACCTTCACGGTCGAACAAGACCACCGCGGCACCACCATCACGGCCTCCGGACAAGGACTCGACCGCTGCCCAATGCCCGCCGAACCCGCCGCCGGGTCCGACCCCAACATCGCCATCGACTCGGGCGCCGCCCTCCGCCTCGCCATCGCCCGCCGCATCGTTTCATCGCTCGGTGGACGCCTCTTCTCGCACACCACCGCCTACGCCGCCTCGCTCGTGCTCGAGATTCCCGCCGCCCGCGACGGCCCCAGTGGTCCGTGGCCGAAGTGAGTTGCGCATCGAGAGCGACGGGGCGC
>JBOHRM010000860.1:0-4247 GCA_050732715.1 Longimicrobiales bacterium | reverse complement strand
GTCCACCGCCGCGACGACCTTCCGCGTCACCGCCGCCGCAGTCGTGTTCGCGCCGTTCGGATCTACCATGACCGACGTACGGAACGGCCCGAAAAACGCCCGCTGCGCCACGGCGAGCAAACGCTCGCTCGAGGCGACGTCGGAGCCGCCGATGAACAGCGCTGTCCGGGCCAGATCCTTCGGACCCCGCGTGAAGATCGCGCCGTGCACGAGACCGGTGACGTCCTCCTCGCGCACGCCGCCGTAGCTGAGCACATGATCCGCACCCGCATCGTAGGCGACGATGCGATCGAACGCGCTCGGCAATCGGTCTCCATCGAGCTGGATCAGCAGCCGCTTCACCCTCAGGCGTCGGCCAGGACGACCTCTTCCGCGCCCGCCGCGAACGGATGCCTCGCCGCCGCCTTGTTGGCGAGCACGTCTTCGACGGACGGCTCACTGCGCAGCGCGCGCACGATCGCTTCCTTCGTCGCGCGGTAGTTGAAGTCAAAGATCTTCCGCTCGTCCGATGCGTCCCAGTGGATGAACACACCGACTAGGATCACCAGATCGTCGACCTCGTCGCGCGGGATCACGCCTTCCTCTACTGAATCCGCGACGGCACGGCCGACCGCCGCCTGCGCCGGTCCAAACATGGTCACCGCCTGCGCCGCACCCTTGATCGTCACCTTGTTGAACATCAGCGTGTCCGGCTTTGCCGGCAGGTTCGGCGCGACCACGGCGAGCAGCTTCGTGAACCCGTCCGTGTTGCCCGTCAGCGCATTGCAGAACGCCTGCCCCGCAGGCCCGTCCTTCGGACCCAGGATCAGATCGATGTGCGCGACCTCGTTCCCATCACCGACGAGCGATTCACCGACCGCGAATGAACGGATGGCCATAGGAGACCTCCTCCCATCTCCGGGTGAGATTGAGCCGCGGGAAGAGCGCGGCGAATGCGAAGGCAAATGTAGGTTACTAACAGCGGCGCTGCCAGGCGCCGCGGGCACGCGCACCGCGCGTGTCAAGCCCGCAGCGACTCGATTTGAACTTCAATTTCCTTGTTCATGCGCTCCCCGATTTGACCGTTCGCGTGGATCGTAACGGCACCGTCGCCGGCGGGCCATGACTGGATGGGACGACTTTACGTGTATCAGCGAGACTTCAGTGGGTTTGGCTGAAGAAGCCGGCGACGCAGCCGTTACTCCGCTCGTTCGCACGAGCTCGCTGCGCGCCGCGCCGATGCAGTCGAACCCCCCGACGACACCGTTGAACGCTACTCGTTCCGTAGGGCGACCACCGGATCCACCCGCATCGCCCGCCACGCGGGAATCCCCGTCGCGACGATCGCGATGAGCACCATGCACGCGGCCGCGGCCGCGTATACGACTGGATCGTCCGTCCGTACCCCGTACAGCACCGACGCCACGAGCCGCGCCAGCGCCGCCGCCCCCACCGAGCCCAACCCCAGCCCCACGGCCAGCAGCAGCCCCGCCTGCCGTGCGATCATCAGCGCCATATCCGGCGCAGCGCCCCCGATCGCGAGGCGGATGCCGATCTCCTTTGTGCGCTGCGTGACTGTGTTGGACATCACGCCGTAGAGCCCGATTGCCGCCAGGAGGAACGCGATGCCGGCGACAATGCTCAGCAGCGTGGTCGCCGTCTTCATCTGACTGAGCGGCGCCGCCACGAAGTCATCGAGCGTCATCGCATTGAACACCGGTGCAGCGGGGTCCGTGGCGTGGACGGCGCGCGTGATCGCCGCCGCAGCGCCGTCCACCGTCCCGCTCGTCCGCACGAGGAAAGCGAACGCGAACTCGGGCCGGTAAACCTGGCGGATCGGCACATAGAAATACGGCGTTGGCGGCTCGCTGACGCGGTACACTTTCGAATCCTCGGTGACCCCGATGACCGTGAACCAGCGCCCCCAGCCACGCACCCGGCGGCCGATCGCCGAGCGACCGTCGAAGAAGCGTCTGACGAACTCTGCGTTGACGATCATCACCCGCTCGTGCGCGGCGTCGTCGAGCGCCGAGAAGTCTCGTCCCTCGCGTAGGCCGATCCGCATGACGTCGAAATACCCGGGCGCCACCGCCGCGCGGTACAGTTTCATGTTCTCACTTGGTGCCGGCGTGTATCCCTCCACCTCGAGGTCCTCCCATGAGCCGGCCGCCAACGTCAATGGCACGTAGTCCGTGTAGCTGACGCCCGTCACGCCCGGCTCGCGCTCGAGGCGGTCGCGCACCGCGCTGAGGAAGGCATCCGCGTGCGGCGCATCGAAGCCTGCCGCGGAGAGACTCACCTGGCCCATCGCCACGCCCTGCGAATCGAATCCCGGCGCCACGAGGCGGAGCTGCTGCGAGCTCTTCAAGAACAGTCCCGCGCCCACCAGCGTCACCAGCGCGAGCGCCACCTCGCCCGTCACCAACGCGCCCCGTAGGCGACGGGTGCGCGGGCTGCCGGTCGCGCCGCGACCCGCCTCGTCCAGAGCACGGGCGACCTGCGCACGCGCGCCGTGCAGCGCGGGCGCGATTCCAGCCAGCAGCGTCACGCCGCCAGCGAGCAGCAGAGTGAAGGCCAGCACCTCGCTGTCGATGCGGGGCCGGACGAGGTTCGGCGCGGCGAACGATGGCACCACCAGATGCAACGAGCCGCTCAGCCCCGCCGTCACCAGCAGACCGAGCGCCGAGCCGGCGACCGTCAGCACGGCGGCCTCGGTGAGCAGCTGACGCATGAGCCGGCGACGCGGTGCGCCGAGCGCGAGCCGAAGGCTCAGCTCCTTTCGCCGGCTCGCGGCGCGCGTGAGCAGCAGGTTCGCCATGTTCGCGCACACGATCAGCAGCATCAGCCCGCACGCCGCGGTCAGAATTGCGAGCGGCACACGCAGATCATTGTGGATGCCGTAGTGCGACCGCCAGAGCGGCAGCACCGTCGCGCTCATCCCGGCACTGGTCGTCGTGTTCTCCACCGCCATGCGTTCGGCGAGCGCCTTGACTTCAGTGCGCGCCTGGTCGATGGACACGCCGGGCGCAAGGCGCGCAAGTACGCGGAACATGCGCGTCTTGCGGTCCGCCAGAAACATCGCGCCGTTCGGATCGAGGTGGCCGAGCATCGATGCCGGCACCCACAGTCCCGCGTGCGTGCCCGGCAGCGAGCCGTGAAACCCACGCGGCGTCACGCCGATGACCGTGAATGGATACCGGTTGATGAGGATCGTCGACCCGATGACTGCCGGGTCGCCGCGGTAGTTGCCCATCCACAGATCGTGACCGAGCACCACCACCGCGTGTGCGCCCGGCGCCTCGTCACGCTCGGCGGCGGAGAAGAGCCGGCCCATTTCCGCCTCGACGCCGAGCACGTCGAAGAAAGTGGCCGAGACGATTTCGCCATAGCGACGCTCGGCCGAGGTCTCGTCGCCGACGGCGAGCACGGTGGGATACGCCACCGCCATCGATGAAAAGGATTGCGTGTGGTCGCGGATGTCGCGAAAGTCGAGGAGCGAGGTGGGCGTCCACTCGCCAGAGGGGGTGAGCCCCTCGATCGCCGCCACCCGCCCAGGATCCGAAGCTCCCGGGAGTGGATCGAGCAGCACGGCGCGCGTCTAGCTGAAGACCGTCGTGTTGGCGGCAACGCCAATGGATAGCGTGAGGATCGCCGCGGCGGCGAGGCCAGGATTGCGACGCACCTGGCGGAGCGCGTAGCGAACGTCCTGCCCGAACGAATCGAGTATGGGCCACTGCCATACTTCGCGGCTCTCTTCATCGATGCGCGGCACGTTGCCGAAGGCACGATATGCGGCCGCGGTCGCCTCGCGTCGCGACATACCACTGGCCACCAGCTCGTCGATCTTCTCGTCGAGGTGCGCCTGGATCTCCAATGAGAGGTCGTCGGTGGCCCGGCCGCGCGCGAAGAACTGTCGGATCGGGTTCATGCGTCCTCCACCGCCAGAACGAGCGTGATTCCCTTCAACATGCGCTCGAATCGCGAGACTTCGACCGTCAGGTGCTTCGACCCCGCGGGCGTAAGCTCGTAGATGCGCACCCGCCGGTTCGTGGATGACACCCCCCACTCGGCGCTCACGAGCCCCGCCTTGAGAAGACGCTGGAGCGCGGGGTAGAGCGATCCCTCCTCGACTCGGAGCAGGTCGTTCGAGACCCGCTGGATGCGCTGCACAAGCGCGTAGCCGTGCATCGGCTGCCCTTTGAGCAGGCGCAGGATCATCATCTCCAGCGCACCGGTAAAGAGGTCCCTCGCTTCCGCCTGATTCATAG
>JBOHRM010000859.1:0-2220 GCA_050732715.1 Longimicrobiales bacterium | reverse complement strand
CGCGCCCGAGGGCCTGCACCGCGAGCCACCGGCGCTCGCCCGCGAGAAGCTCGTAGCGGCCGTCACGCTTGGCGCGAAGCGTCACCGGGTGGTGGAGGCCGTTCGTCTCGATGTCCTCACCGAGCGCCTCGAGCTCGCCGGCGTCGAAGTCGACGCGCACCTGATACGGACTGCGGTCGATTCGGTCCATGCGGACATCGACGATCCGTTCGTGTCCGTTCCGTGGATCCTCGGCTTCGTGCCCGCCGTCGAGGAGCTCGAGGTAGTCCGTGACGTTCGTCCCGCCGCCGTCGCCGAACTGCGGACCCGCGGACCGCCGGCCCTCAACGGCCATACGCGCTTGCCATGGCGGGCGCGGGAGCCGTGGGTTCGGGATGCGTCGCGGCCCGGTCGAAACCGGCGAGCAACGGATACAGCTCGTCGACCAGCTCGCGATACGCCTGCGAGGCCCGGCAGCGTGGATGCGACAGCGTGACCGGGAGACCGGCATCCGGCGAGTCGACGACACGCACGTCCTCCGGGATCATCGTTCGGCACAGCGAGCCGGGGACCAGCCGCTCCACGCGCACGGCAAGCTCACGTGTCGATACGCGAATCCGATGCGCGCGCGTCAGCACCGATCGCACCACCGGCGAAGGCTCGTGGCGCGAGGCGAGACCGGCCACATCGCACAAGCCGGTCAGCGACAGTGGCGACGGCTCGACCGGCACCACGACGAGGTCCGAGCAACGTAGCGCCGCGTCCACCAGCTCGACCTCGCCCGGAGCCGTGTCCACGACCGCGAAACCGATGCGGAGATCGCTGCAATCGAAGAACGCCGCGCGCTGCGCGGCAGTCGCGAGGCGCAGCGGCCGGCCACCGCGTATCAGCGTAATGGACCCGGCGCTGAGGCCTTTGATGAATAGCTCGACGGGCTCGGCGGCCCAGGGCTCTGCAACGGGCTTGAGGCCGAGGACCATCGTCGCGGTTGACTGCGGATCGGCGTCCAGAAGCGCGACCGCGTGGCCCTTTTCGGCGAGGCCGGCAGCAATCGCGAGACTCGTCGTAGTCTTGGCATTGCCGCCCTTGAGTGTTGCAACCGTGATGATCTTCATCGCGTTCGCGAAGTAGAGGTCCGCCATCGTCCATGCGTTCGGTGCGACAAGGTCTTGAGCAGCCCGTTCACCGCGCCTTGCGCATGCGTTGACCATCCCTAACGACCGTTCAGCCAGCGTGACCCCGTACAGCTCTCAGATCGCCGGAAGGATTCTGGACAACCAGCCGTGCAGGGCGTCGGACGGGGCATCACCGCGCCTGGGGTCTTCGCTCATGGATTGCCCTGAGGCTCCACAGACCTGAGCCGCACGTCGCGGCCATGCCGGAGACGTTCGGCGCACGGCCCGACCTCTGACAGCGCATCCCCACAGCTACGCTGGGTGGCGTGAAATCGCCATTTGGCACGCGGCCGATGCGACAACGTCTCGATCGCGCCCGAATCGCGCCGGGCTGACCTTGCATCGAGCTCGGCCGCAAACATGCGAAGCACACCGATCTGCATAGGCATAAACCTGGGCACGACGCATTCGACGATACAATCCACCTTGCCAGGCGCATCGTGAATCCGCGCCGGCGGAGCGGCGAACGCTCCGAGCGGAATCAGAAGTGTGATGAGCGCTTTGAGGCCCGTGCTGAGCCCGGCACCTCCTCTGGACGTGGGTGTCATCGCCCGTCCGCACGTTTGCGAGTTGCGACCGGCGTCGGAATGCGGGGCTCCTCGGGCACGGGCGCTCGGCGTTCTCGTGACCGGAGCAGAAACCGTAGCGGCGATTCGACGAGCACGGCATTCACGACGAAGCGCAGGTTGGCCGGCCGCTCCGCGAGCCGACGCATCAGATACGGGTACCACGATTCGCCGAACGGCACATAGACGCGAACGTTGTACCCGCTCTGCCTGAGCTCGCGCTGCAAGTCGCGGCGGACGCCGTACAGCATCTGAAATTCGAATGCAGAGGACGGGATCCGGTGCGCTGCCGCGTGTCGGCGCGTCGCGTCGATCATGGCCTCGTCATGCGTCGCGATCCCTGGGTAGACCCCGTCCGAGAACAACATCGCCATCAACTCCACAAAACTCTGATCGACGGCGGCCTTGTCGGCATAGGCGATGGGCTCGGGTTCTGGGTACGCGCCTTTGCAAAGCCGCACCCTGGCGCCGAGCCTATTCGCCGTGCGGACATCCTCCTT
>JBOHRM010000858.1:0-3995 GCA_050732715.1 Longimicrobiales bacterium | reverse complement strand
CTGCGTCTCTCCTCCTCGAAATATCGCTGCTATTCCTTCGTCGTCGTTCCTTGTCAGGGCGGCGCATCGGGTCTCTCGGTGCCAACGCGGACTTCCGCAACGAGGTACTAGTGGCCCTAGCGTTCGCGCAGGCTGTCGAGAATTTCATCCCAGCCCGGCACGTCGCGCTCGATATCGGGGACGACGTAGTCGGCCGCGCGAATCACCTCGAGCGGGCGCTCGAACGTTTCACCGCCAATGGTGAGCACGACGGTGTACGCGCCGGGGTCAGCCGGCTGGGAATCGGAGCCGCCCTGGAACGACGCCGTGCTGATTCCGCGATCGCGCAGGGCGCGGAACGCGTCACGCATCAAGTCGCGGATAGCTTCGTCGTCGGGCTCTCCGCCCTCCGCGGCGCCGGGCTGTCCGGCGGGACGACCCGGCTGGTCGGCGGGCGTTTCTCGGGCTGCGCGCTGGCGGCCTTCCGCGCCGGCGGCTTCCTCGCCCGGCCGCTCTGCGCCGGCGGCGGTCTCGGGATATGACTCGCCCGGCCGTGCTTCATCGGTGCGTCCGCCGCCGCGGCGCCCGCCGCCGAAGCGGCCGAACATCGCGCTGCGGTCACCGCTCCTGACCATCTCGAGCACGCGGTCCGCCGTTGCCCGCTCCGCCTCGCCCGCCGTGACCAGCGAATCGAGCACTGCCTCCGCCGCGCTGATCAGATGTGCGCTATCCGCCCGTTCGGACGGGCTCAGGCTTTCGCCGGTCTCCGTCTCGGCGTCGAGGTCCCAGTACACGCGGTGCAGGCCCTGGCGCAGCGGGCCCTCGAGCGTCGCGACGGTGTCACGGGCCGCGTCGAGGACCGCGAGCTTGGCGCGGGCCGCCTCCTCTTCCTGGTCCTCGCCGCTCGGCTCGCCGCCATCCTCCGATTCGGCCGTGGCGTCATCAGGCTGCATGTCGCGGGGCAGCCAGTATGCGATCTGGGCGCCGTACTCGGGTGAATCACCCTCGAACCAGCGGTGGCCCGCGGACTCGCCTCCGATGGGCGTGTCACCGTACTGGAGCGCGGGCGTCGGCTCGAACAACACGGGCGCCTCGGCCATTTGCTGTGCCACCATGGCGTCAGACAAGCGATCCTGGAGCGGCGCGATGTCCACGATGTAGAACGAGCGGCCGTGCGTGCCGGCCACGAGCTCGCGGTCGCGCGGATGGATCTTGAGGTCATGGACGGGCACGGTCGGCATCCCCTCCATGAACGGCCGCCAACTCTCGCCGCGGTCGATCGAGACGTACAGGCCGACGTCGGTGCCGGCGAAGAGCAGGTTCGCCGCGCGCGGGTCTTCCCGGATCACGTGCACGAAATCCGGCGCACCCGTCGGCAGGTTCGAGGCGATCGAGCGGAACGTCTGGCCGCCGTCGTCGCTCACGTGCACGTAGGGGTTGAAGTCATCGTTCCGGTGGCCATCGAACGTGACGTAGAACCGTTCGGGGTCGTGGTGCGACGGCTCGACGCGGCTCACCCATGTGCCCTCGGGCACGCCTTCGATCCGCTCGGTCAGCTCCTCCCACTCGGTGTCCGGTCCGCGTCGGATCCACACCCTGCCGTCGTCGGTGCCGGCCAGGAGCCGGCCCTGGACGAGCGGCGACTCGGCCAACGCGGTGATCGTGGCGTGCGTTTCGGCGCCGGTCGCGTCACGCGTGATCCCGCCCGTGGTCTCGGTGCTCACGCGGATCTTGACCGAGTCGGCATACGTCAAGTCGGGCGAGATGACCTCCCAGTCATCGCCGCGGTTCGTCGAGTGCAGCACCCGGTTGGCGCCGGCGTACAGCGCGGTACGCTCGTGCGGCGAGATGAAGAACGGCGTACTCCAGTTGAAGCGCAGGTCGAGCGCGGCGGAATCCGCCGTGATGCGTTCGCGCAGGTCGGCGAGCTTCTGCCGCGCGTCGGGCGCGAGGTCCTCCTCGGCGGCGCGGTCGCCGTGCAGCACGCCACCGAGCAGGACGATGCTGTCGCGCAGCGCCCGCGTCGCCTCCTGCCAGTCGGGCGGCGCCAGCGATTCCCGCTGTCCCGAGCGGAGGTCGATGCGGTTCATCCTGCCGCGTTGCGACTCGGCGTACGCGATCCAGGGCTCGACCGGGTCCTGAGCCGTATAGAACCCGTCGCCGCCGTTCACCGTGGCCCAGTGGTGCGTCGTGATCTCGTCATCCGAGAGGCGGCTGGGGCCGCACCACGAACCGTTGTCTTGCAGGCCACCACAAACGCGATACGGGATCTCCGTGCTCAGGCTGATCGCGTAGAACTGGCCGAGCGGGATGTTGTTGATGAAGTCGTACGTGCCACCCTTGTCAACCGTGATCGCGATGCCGCCATCGTTACCGACAATGAAGCGATCCGGGTCGGCCGAGTCCCACCACATCGCATGATGGTCCACGTGCACGCCGAGCGACGCCTGGCCGACCGTCTTGCCGCCGTCCTTCGAGAAGCGGACCGGCGTCGATGACCAGATGACGCGATCGGGGTCCGACGGGTCGACGCGAACCTGGCTGTAGTAGAACGGCCGCGTGTTCTCCTCGTTCATGAGCGTCCACGTCCGGCCGCCGTCTTCCGAACGGTAGAGGCCCGACGGCCCTTCGGGCTCGTCCTCTTCCGCCTCGGTCTCCTCCGGCTCGTCCGTGCGCTCCGCCTCGGCCGCGGCCCGCGCGCGCGGACCCTCGATGATATCGTGCGCGAGCGAGTCTCCCGGCTCGGCCGCCTCGACGAGCGCGTATACCACGTTCGGCGCGCTGGGCGCGATCGCCAGCCCGATCCGACCCTTCAGACCCTCGGGGAAACCGCCGCCCGTCACCTCGGTCCACGTGTCGCCGCCATCGGTCGACATCCACAGCGCGCTGCCCGGCCCGCCGCTCTGGAGGAACCACGGGCCCCGGACGCGCTGCCACGACGCCGCGAACAGGACGTTCGCGTCCGTGGGGTGCATCACGAGATCGACGAAGCCGGTCTGGTCATCGACCTGGTGGATTCGCTCCCACGTCGCGCCGCCGTCCCGCGTGCGGTACAGCCCGCGTTCCTCGTTCGCGCCCCAGATGTGGCCGAGCGCGGCGACGTAGACGACGTCGGGATTCTCCGGATGGATCACGATGCGCCCGATCGCCTGCGTGGCCTCGAGACCCATGAGCTGCCACGTCTCGCCCGCGTCCGTGCTGCGGAACACACCGCCGCCCGGCGAGATCGAGTTGCGCGAGTCCTCCTCGCCCGTGCCCGCCCAGATCACGTTCGGGTCGCTCGGCGCGATCGCGAGATCACCCATCGCGACCACGCGCTGATCATCGAAGATCGGCCGCCACGTCGTCCCGTTGTTGATCGACTTCCAGATGCCGCCACTCGCGGCGGCGATGTAGATCGTCTTCGACGGACTCGGCAGCGCCTCGATGTCCGTGATCCGGCCGGCGAAGTTCGTGGGGCCGATCGCGCGCCACTCGAATGCCGCCCAGAACGCCGAGTCGGCCGGGTCCTCGTAACCATCGGATACGGCCGCGGCCCCACTCGTCGCGCCGCTTCGATCGGCATTCTTGCTCGCGTCCTGCGCGGCGGCCGGCGCTGCGAACACCAGTGCGGCGGTCACGCCAACGGCGCCGCGCAACGCGCGCGCGATCGACGAGGGGGAACATCCGGTACAGACGACAGTCGCGACATCGCGGCAGGACGGTGCGGGCATGCTCGTGGCTCCTGTGCGCGTGATCGTGGCAAGCCTCACGGGGGCGCACAGCTTCCGCCGCCCGATGCGCGGAACAGTAACATCCGACCGGTTCCGCGGAAATACCGGAGCGTAAGGCACCGCCGTCGAATCCCCGCGCGCCCGGGTCACGAGCGATGCCTGGGGATTGATCATGATAGGATCCGGTCGACTCACCATCTATCCGAGCACCGCGAACAATGCATGGGAAACCGGCCGTACTGCATGCGGCCGAACCCCCGAAGCGCCGAAATCGGACGGCTCGTGTGGGGAGCTCACGGTGAT
>JBOHRM010000857.1:0-4027 GCA_050732715.1 Longimicrobiales bacterium | reverse complement strand
AGCTGTGCGTGGATGCGGGCATGGCGGAGAGCCGCGGCTCGGTTCCCCGCGGCGGCGAGCGCCACCATCAGGCCGATCGCGTAGCGGCTGCTGTAGGGGTCGTGGGCGGCGAGTCGGCTCCACGCGGACACGGCGCCCGTGACGTCACGGCCCGCGGCGCGCTGGCTCGCGAGCGATTCCAGCGCAGCCGCGTACTGGCTGGCGAGCCGTTCGCGCTGGACCTCGACCCACCGCTCGAACTCGATGGCGCCGGAAAGGAAGAAGCCGTCGAGGAACGGACCGGAGTAGAGCTGGACCGCAGCGTCCCACGCCTCCGCCTCGATCGCCTCCTCGAAAGCCCGGACGTCGCATGCGAGCACGGCAGGATTGAGCCGCAGCTCGCCGCCGACCGCCAGGACGGCATCGCCTCCCAACACCTTGTTCAAGTGGTAGACCGAGTCGGACAGCGCGTGGCGCGCGCGCTCGGGGTCGTGCTCCGGCCACAGGAACGCCATGAGCTTGTCCCGGCTCACGCCGGTCTCGGGCGATGCAGCGAGCAAGGCGAGCAGGCCGAGGCGGCGTCGTTGGGCGACGCGACCGGTCAACGGGCCGTCCGCGCCTTCGATCGATGCGCCGCCGAAGAGCTTGAATGAGAACATCTTGGGCCTGGCGATGATCCGGCGATCGCGTGGCGAAAGAGAGACGATGCTTCGATCTCATTATACGGCCGCAACCTGCGGGGGCCAAGCGTCGCCGGCCGCGACGCCGCCCCGGCGAATTCCTCGACCAAGGAGGCCATATGCTCAGACGATCCACACCACGACCGCTCGCGCTGCTCTGGGCGAGCACAATCTTCATCGCGCTGCCCGCGGCGTGCGGCGAGGATGACGACATCCTCTTCCCGGGCCTGTCCGACGACGTGAACGCCCGGCTCGCGGAACTGAGGAGTGCAACCGAGTCGTTCAAGCGGTTCGAGGACGCGAACGCCGCCGGCTACGACGTACTCGTCGCGCACCCCACGAACGGACAGCTCTGCTTCCGGCACGACCAACTCGGCGCGATGGGGGTTCACTACCTCAACGCCGCGCTCGTCGACGACGTCGTCTCGGTCACCTCTCCCGAGGTCCTGATCTACGAGCCGCAGTCCGACGGTTCTCTGGAGCTGGTCGGCGCCGAGTACGTCATCCCGTTCACGCTCCATGGCGACGACCAGGCCCCACCCATCCTCTTTGGACAGGAGTTCAGGCGGAACGACACGTTCGGTCTATGGACCCTTCACGCGTACGCGTGGAAGCGCAACCCCAACGGTCCGTTCGCCGACTGGAACCCGAACGTGTCGTGTCAGCACGAGGGCGCGCTATAGCCGGCGGGTCAACCGGACGGCGATCCGACAACAAGCATCAGGAGCAAGAAGCCAATGCCGCTGTACATGGACATCCACAAGAACATCGACGGACTCACTGCGGGCGCCGTAGCCGAGGCACATCGCAAGGACCTCGAGACGCAGGCGAAGCACGGCGTCGAGTACCTGAGGTACTGGTACAACGAGGACAACGGCACCGTCTTCTGTCTCTGCGCGCACCGAGCATGGAGGCGGCGGACACCGTGCACCGCGAGGCGCACGGCCTATGCGCGGACGAGATCATCGAGGTCCAGTAGGGCGAGTAGAGGAACGAGAGGGGGGCGCCTGTCGAGGCGCCCCCCCTCACCCTAACCCTCCCCCGTCGGGGGAGAGGGGACAGAAATACGTCACCGCAATGGTTCCTATCGACGCGATCCGCCGAATCCGCCGATCTCTCCGCCGCCGAGCACTAGAGGCACGAGGATGAGGATCATGAAAGCGAGTCGTGAGAAGCGGGAGCCTGGGCAGGATCGTTCTGGGGAACGCGCTGGGGTTCTGCGCGCTCTGGCTCAGGCTGTCAGGCCGACGCCGTAGCGGTCGAGCCAGCCGGCCAGCTCAGCAGCCAGCGACGAATCGTTTAGTGGGACTGAATCGAGGAGGTGTACCCGGTGCCGGGCCCGCCCGAACAGAGCGACCGAGAAGCCGGAATCGTCATGCCTCGCGCGATAGCGGATCCCATCCGGCCTCTCGCGATGTGCGTGAAGGGCGGCCGACCACGCCCATGTCACCTCGTAGCTCCCCTGGACGACGGACGCATCGGCGCCGAGCGACCGCATGTGCTGATCGTTCATCTCGACCAGCCGGATCGCCCGGCGCACATCGAGCGAAGCGAGTGAGCGGACGTTCAGGTCAACGTGATGAACGGTTTCCAGACTGAGGTCACGTAGGAGCGTCTCCACAAAAGCAATGTGGGCGTCGAACGCAGCATAGCAGACGCCGAAGCTCCCGTCAGCAGCGTCCCAGCGCCGTCGTCGGACTGGATCGGGCTCTCGCCGAAACTGCAACGGATGATTGCGGGTCAAATGAATCCGGTAGAGGGCCGTCCCGACCGGCACTTCGCGGATAGATAGTGAACGCCGACCGAGATCAGCCGGCGGTCGCGGCGGCGGGCCGGGCGGGCCGGGTGCGGTCACCCTTGCTCGCCATACGTGGCGGCGACGCTGCGGGCGCCATCCGTTTCTCCAGCCATCAGCAATTCGAGGGCGCTTCGACCACCATGGCGCGCGGACGGAGCTACCAACACCGCGAGCTGCGTCCATGGCGATACTTCACAAAACTCATCGAGAAACGCTGCAAGGCCGGGGATCAACCCGTCATCCGTGAACTGGCAGGCGGGGTACACCCATTCACCGTTGGGCAACGGCACGGCCAAAATCGTCCTCCGCGTGCGACGACCCGTGACCGCTTGCGAGCTCACGCCGAGGCGGTCGGCAGCTTCGCCGAGACGCAACACACCGCCCACCTTCTCGATCAGGCGCTCGCGTGCTGCAATGCCCCGCACACGTGCGGCCGCGAGAGGATCGCGGTCTGCGGCCTCGATCACGGCCGCGCGCTCCAGTGCCAGGCTTAGCCCGCTCAACGAATCGGCCATACCGAGAGCTTCCTCGATGGTCGAAGAATCCGCCGATTCGGCCAGGCGCTCGATAAGTTCGCGGAACCGCGACACGAACGCTCGCCGCATCGCAGCCGTCGCGAGGGCACGATTCACGAGACCTCCTTGCACATTGCTACTCTATTCGCGTCAGTTTGCTGTATAATATTAGCAATATAACGAGCCGGAGGTGAGACCGTCAATGCGCGCGACGTCTGGGATGTGATGAAGTTCGGGGCCGGCGGTGCGAGCTAGAGCGGAGGGTCGTCGCCGATCCGGCGGTCCAGTCCGACCTTTGCGACAAGGCGTGCGAACCGCGGCCCGAGTGGAGCGCTTCGAGTTGCGGGTCGACCATCAGGAACGCCATGGAGTGTGCGTGCTAATCGTAGGCATGTCCACGATGCGGTGGTAGGCACGGACATTCGTCGTGCAGGTGACACTTCGACTCGTCCGCGTGCGTCACGCCGACCGGCCCGATTAGATGCTGAGTGCCATCAAATCCGAGTGCGAACGGTTGCCGCCAGGTCAGCAGCTCACCCGCGTCCCGCGCGCGGCAGCTCGAACAGCGGCATGAAGGCATGGTCTGGATCCTCGATCCCCGACCCAAGTAGGGCAAGGCCCGCATCGCCCTTGTACAGTCCCTCCGCACCCAGCTCTCCTCGCTCGGCAGCTCGTCCGGCCACCTCGCGAGCTCGGTCGAGCCAGATGCGGCTCCCGGTGACGCGGTATAGATGTAACAATGCGAATCCTCGCCCAGCGAGCCCGCAGCACAGGTTGGGCACGCCGTCGGAGTCGGACCACGCATCCATTGCGGCCCGTTCGGCGACTGTCAGCCATTCGGCGCCGAGATGCTCGGCCGCGGCCGTTCCCAGGAAGACGAAACCGGCCGAGCCGTTGCACCAGCCCGGCATCGACGTGGGCTTCCGATGATGACGAGGGACCTTCTGAGGCCAGCGCAGGTTGTCCCGACCCGAGCCCAGCTCCGTCAGCTGCTCCAGGCGCGTGAGAACGGATGCGGGAGCACGGTCACCGGCAGCGCTGCACCACTGTAGGGT
>JBOHRM010000856.1:0-1910 GCA_050732715.1 Longimicrobiales bacterium | reverse complement strand
CGACATGCCCGCCGTCGTGGTGACCAAGGGGCTCGACGTTCCGCCCGCGCTCTGTGAGCTGGCCGACAAACACGGCGTGCCGCTGCTGCGGTCCCGGCTCAAGACGGGCGACTTCTACCGCCGGCTCCAGCCGTATCTCGAGGAGCAGTTTGCGCCGACCACCACGCTGCACGGCTCATTGGCCGATGTCTACGGCGCCGGTCTCTTGTTCATGGGCCGCAGTGGCATCGGCAAGAGCGAGTGTGTGCTCGACCTCGTCGAGCGCGGCCATCGACTCGTCGCCGACGACGCGGTCGTCATCATTCGCCGGGGCAACGACATCCTGATCGGCCGCGGCCACGAGTTGCAGCAGCACCACATGGAGATTCGCGGTATCGGGATCATCGATGTACGCGCGCTTTTCGGCATCCGCGCGATCCGCCTGCAGAAGCGGATCGAGGTCATCGTCCAGCTCGTCGATTGGAGCGATCAGGGTGACTACGACCGCACCGGCCTCGAGAGCGAGGAGGTCGATATCCTGGGCGTGAAAGTGCCGAAGGTCACCGTTCCGCTGAACGTGGGTAAGAATCTCACGGTGTTGTCCGAAGTCGTGGCGATGAACCACCTTTTGAAGTATTCGGGCGTGCACTCGGCGCGGCTCTTCGATGCCCGACTGAAGGAGTCGCTGCGCCCCGGGCGCGCCTATCTCGAAGAGGACTATGAGTGAACCGGGAACCGAGGTCGGCGAAGGGGAGCGGTCCGGAAGCGTGGGGAGCCCACCGGGAGCCGAGTTTGAACGCCCGAAGCGCGGTATCCTGCTCGCCCACGGCGTGATGGCGGAAGGCATTGTCGATGCGGTACGACAGATCACCGGCGCCGAAACGGGCGCCCTGGTGTCGCTCAGCAACCGGGGACTGTCTCCCGAGGTGCTGGCGCAGCGGATCCGCGATCGTGTAGGCGGCGGCCCGGCGATCTTGTTCACCGACATGCCAAACGGCAGCTGTGGTTTCGCCGCGCGCTTGCTCGCCCGTGATCAGCCGAACGTGGTCGTCATCTCGGGTGTGAATCTGCCGGTCCTGCTCGAGTTCGTCATGCACCGCGACCTCCCTCTCGAGGAGCTGGTGCCCAGGTTACTGGCCAAGGGGCGGGCCGCGCTCGGCTGCGCGCCCGCGGGATACGGGGGCGATGGCGATCCTGCTGTATCGCGTGGATGAACGGCTCATCCACGGCCAGGTCGTGGTCGGCTGGGGCAACCAGCTGCACCCCGACCGAATCGTCGTCGTCGATGACGAGCTGGCGGACTCGTCGTGGGAGCAAGAGCTGTACGGGCTCGGCATGCCGAACGGGATCGAGGCATCGTTCGAGAACGTTGCCGCCGCGCGAGACCGGCTGGCGAGTTGGAAGAACGATGCCGGCCGGACCATCGTGCTGACGCGCGACATAGCGACCATGCGCCGGCTCGGCGAGGGCGGGGGGTTGAGCGGCGAAGAGGTAAACATCGGCGGCATCCATTACGCGCCCGGCCGCACGGGGATATTGTCGTACGTCTATCTCAGCGGTGAGGAGCGTGCGGAGCTGGCGAACCTGGCGGCCGAGGGCGTGAGGGTAAGCGCGCGGGACGTGCCGGGCGCTCGCCGCGTCGACGTCGCGCACCTGCTCGCAAACGACCGGAAACCGGGAGCGGAGATGCGGGGACGGGGGACTGGGAGCCGGGAACCGAAGGGATGAATTGGTTCCTGCTCGCGGTGCTGGGCGGCTTCGTCGGGCTCGACGGCACGTCGTTCCCGCAAATGATGTTCTCGCGGCCGCTGGTGGCCGGCGCGCTCGCCGGTGCGCTCGCGGGCAGCCCCGGCGAGGGGATCCTGGTCGGCGCGATCCTCGAGGTCTTCGACGTCGGGATCCTGCCGATCGGCGCCACACGGTACCCCGAG
>JBOHRM010000855.1:0-6861 GCA_050732715.1 Longimicrobiales bacterium | reverse complement strand
GCGGCGAGGAAACCGCCAGTAGGACGGCCGCGATCGGCACGAACACGGGCATCAGATTTCTCACGTGACCATCACGGACCACCGTCGAGCACCACGGCGTCGTCCTGCGCGTAGCACACATCTCGCGCGCCATGGACCGCGTCCCGGAAGAGGCACGGCATCCTTTCGGCAAGACATCCTAGCGATACGCTCGTGTCGACCGTCATTCGTCGTCAACCGGGCGCGCGGCGATAGGGTTCCCATCGTTCGGATGTTCGCATCCGCCGAGTCCTTCCCAACGTGGCGCGAGCCGCCTCACGGCGCGCGCCCGCCCTTCGCCCTCGGACGCCTCACGATCGAACACGCGCTTACCCGCTCACGCCGCGCCCGCCCGGGCCGACGCCGATTTCGGCGCGTTCTCTATCGCTTGCCAGCTTTGCCTCTTCCGACGATTTCCGTCAATGTCCTGCCGGAGCTGCGAACATGAACGTCAGGATAGCGGGCCCGTGTTCTTGACTGCGTACCGTGCCGCGTCGAACTTGCGATTCAGGACCGAAGCGCGGAGCGGGTCTGTTTTTGGTCGAGGTTGGACGATGCTGCCCCCAGGAACCGTGACGTTCGGGACTCGCCACGCTCATAGATACGTTTCGCCTCCGATGATCGTCCACGCATGACGTTGACGGCGGTCCGCGGTCCCGCGGCGGTGATCGACGCTGACGCACGTACGCGTCGCGGGACGTTGCGGCCGCCACGGTCGGGTTCGTTCCGCCCGTGGTGGGCGTGGTGGGGCGTCGTCACACTCTGGTGGACGGTGGAGGGGCTGGTTTCCGCCGCGCAGGTCCACTCGATGCAGTGGGCCGCGGGTGACGCGGTCTCTTGGGGCCGGGCGCTGATCCCGGCGATGGCGAGCGCGTATCTGTGGGTGCCGTTGACGATGTTCGCGCTCTGGTCGGCCGCGCGCGTGCCGATCGAGCGCCGCAGCGTCGTGGCGCCGGCGATGGCGCATGTCGCCGCCGCGGTCATGATCTCGGTCGCGCGTGCCGCGGCGGTGCTGCTGCTCAACAGTTGGGTCGGCTGGTACGCGGACCCGCCGACGCTGGGCGAGACGGTGCTGGTGAGTCTCGGCAACAACGTGTTCATCTATTGGCTGCTCGTGGGTGTCGGGCACGCGGTGCACTACGCACGCACGGCGCGGCTGCAACAGGAGCAGCTCGCCGAGGCGCGGCTGCGCGTATTGAAGTCTCAGCTTCAGCCGCATTTTCTGTTCAATGCCCTGAACACGATCAGCGCGTACGTTCGCACGGACGCGGAAACGGCGGAGCGGATCGTCGACCGGCTCGCTCGACTGCTGCGCGAAACGCTGGCGAGCGGCGCAACGCATGAGGTCACGCTGCGCGAGGAGCTGGCGGCTCTCGAGCCGTATCTCGAGATCGAGCAGACCCGCTTCGAGGACCGGCTGAACGTGCGCCGGTCGATCGACCCGACCACACTCGGTGCCGCGGTGCCGCATTTCCTACTCCAACCGCTGGTCGAGAACGCGATCCGTCACGGTCTGGCCCCGCGCACCGCGCCGGGCACCGTCGAGGTCGCGGCGTGGCGTGATCGCGAGACTCTGTGTGTCCGAGTGCTCGACGACGGCGTCGGCTTGCGCCCCGATTTTCGTGGGCCGCACGACTGGGGTGTCGGGCTCCGCAACAGTCATGACCGTCTGCGGCAGCTCTATGGTAGTGGGGCGTCACTCGAGCTCTCGCGTGCAGCGGGCGGCGGCACCGCCGTGATGCTCCGCATCCCGTACCGCACACTGGAGGCGAGTGGCGCATGAACCCGCGCATCCGCGCGTTGATCGTGGATGACGAGCCGCCTGCGCGTCGTCGACTTCGCGCACTGTTGGACGAAGAGAACGACATCGAGGTGATCGGCGAGGTCGGGGACGGGCGGAGCGCGGTCGAGCGGATCGTCGCCGCGCGGCCGGACCTGCTGTTCCTCGACATCCAGATCCCCGAACTGAGCGGCATGGATGTCGTCGAGACGATCGGCGTCGAGGCAATGCCGGCGGTCATCTTCGTGACCGCGTTCGATGAGTACGCCGTCCGAGCCTTCGACCTTGCCGCTGTCGACTATCTTCTCAAGCCGTTCGACCAGGCGCGGTTCCGTCGAGCCGTCGCACGCGCGCGCCAGCAGCTTCACCACCCGGATGTGACGGCCGCGCGGCTGACGCGGATCCTCGACCGCTGGCGCGCCACGCATCAGCCCGCGCGGCTGCCCGTGAAACAACGCGGCCGCATCCAGATGGTGGCGCTCGCGGACGTCGACTATATCACATCCAGCGGCAGCTACGTGCGCCTTCATATCGGGGCGCAGTCGCACCTGATTCGCGAGCGGATCAGCACGCTCGAGGACAGGCTCGACCCGGCCCGCTTCGCACGCGTGCACCGTTCACTCATCGTCAACATCGAGCGTGTGCGAGAGCTCGAGCCGCTCTATCGAGGCGAGTACGTGATCTGGCTCGAGAACGGCACACGGTTGTTGACGGGCCGCACGTACCGCGCGCGGGTTCAGCAGGTCTTCGGCCTGTGAGGTTCGACCAATCAACGACCACCACCCAGAGGTGGTGGTTTGGCGCCCGCCCATAGGGGCCACGCCGCCACCCACGGGCTCCACCCGACCGCCCCAACGGCAGTACGGGCGTAGCCCGACGGTACATGACCACCGTCAAAGACGGCGGGTCGCGATGTCGCACTCGACGCGTTCCGGTTCCAGCAGCTGATTCCTCCGCCCATTCGGCGTGACCCTCCGTTCGCAACAGCGTAGCGGCGCCTTCATCGGCGCGACGCGATGTTCCGCGCGGTCCGGGGGTCCAACCCGACACCCCGTTGAATCGTGCCCGGAGGAGCGATGAAGACAACGACGCAGACCCCATCAGAGTCTGGCGGGCGCGGGCGACGCGCAACCCGTCGTTCGCGCTGGCTCGTAATGGTCGCCGCGGCGGCGATCCCAGCTACGGGCTGCGATCCCGCGGACCGGCTGACGAACGTGACCGCGGTCCAGAGCTTCTCGGCGCGCGGCTCGGCGGTGTCGGGCGAGCCCGAGATATTCGCGCCCGGCGTCATCTCGGATGACCGATGGCAGTGGCGGCTAACGTTCACACCGAACGGCAAGACGGCCTACTTCGCGGTGAGTGATGGTTTCTTCCCGCAGACCCGCCAAGCGACGATCCATCTCTCCCACCGGCGCAAGGACGGGACGTGGACCGCTCCGACCGTGGCACCGTTCGCCGGTGTCCACAGTGACATGGATCCGTTCATCACGATGAACGGCCGGCGGCTCTACTTCTCGTCGAATCGGCCGGTCGACGGTGTGCCCAAGGCGGACTTCGACATCTGGTTCGTGGAACGCACGCGAAAGGGCTGGAGCGAACCGATTCACGCCGGGCCCGCGGTCAACTCGGACCTCGATGAGCTGTACGCATCGGCCACCGCGTTCGGTAGGTTGTATTTCGCGAGCGGCCCGATCGCACCCACGCCGGAAGCGGACTGGAACATCTACACGGCCAGACGTGCGGGCCGGTTCTTCGCCCCGCGCGAGCCGCTCGACGCCATCAATACTGATCTCCCATTCGACCCGAACGATCCGACCGCCGATTGGGAGTTCAACCCCGAGATATCGAAGAACGGCCGCGCGCTGATCTTCGCATCGCTGCGTCCCGGCGGGCACGGTTTCGGCGACCTGTATGTGAGCTGTCTCCGCCACGGCCGTTGGACCGCGCCGCTCAACGTGGGACCGCCGGTCAGCACTGCGGATGACGATTTCCACCCGACGCTCTCACGGGACGGCCGGACACTGTACATCGCACGCACGGTCTCCGCGCCCGCGTTCGCGCCGAGCGATTTCTACTCCGTTCCGACCGCGGCGCTCGACGTCGACGTGCGCCGATGCCGGCATCGGTAGCAACGCGGCCTGTCCGGCGAGGTTCGGCAGCAGCGGGGCGGATCGGGCGGGACGTTGGCGGTCGACTTTCTCGCCGATACAGAGCATTGTATCGGCATGAGCGACGAACGAGGACACGGCGAGTTCCCGATCGATCCACCGATCGAGCCGATGCTCGCGAAGCTGAGCAACGACGTCCCGCGAGGCGATGGCTTTCTGTTCGAGCCGAAATGGGACGGGTTCCGCGCGATCGTGTTTCGCGGCGCTGCCGAAGTGTACATCCAGAGCCGTGATCGCCGGCCGTTCGATCGCTATTTCCCCGACCTGCACGACGCGTTGATCGAGAGGATGCCGAGCGACTGCGTGGTGGACGGCGAGATCGTGATCATGACGCCGGACGGGCTCGACTTCGACGCGCTCCAGCTGCGGCTGCACCCGGCGGCATCGCGCGTCGCGAAGCTCGCGGCGGCGATGCCGGCGTCATTCGTGGCGTTCGACCTGCTCGCGGCCGATGGACGCAACCTGATGCGGACGCCGCAGGCCGAGCGCCGCGAACGACTCGAGCGCTTGCTCGCGGACGTTGGCCCGCCCCTCTACCTCACGCCGGTCACCCGTGATCGGCAGCTCGCACAACAGTGGCTCGATGAGTTCGAGGGCGCGGGGCTCGATGGCGTCATCGCCAAACCCCTGGGACTCGCCTACCAGCCCGGCAAACGCGCGATGATCAAGGTGAAGCACGCGCGGACGGCCGACTGCGTCGTGGCCGGGTTCCGCTGGTACCGCGGCGGCCGCGACGCGATCGGTTCCCTGCTCCTGGGGCTCTACGACGATGAAGGCCGACTGCACCACGTCGGTGTGACATCGTCGTTCAAGCTGGGTCAGCGCAAGGAATTGGTGGCCGAGCTGGCGCCACTGCGCGAGCACGCGCTCGATGACCATCCCTGGCGCGAATGGGCGCAGGCGGGAACCGGCGGCGAGCCCACGCGCATGCCCGGCGGACAGAGCCGCTGGAGCGCGGGCAAGGACCTGTCGTGGGAGCCGCTGCGCGTCGAGCGCGTGTGCGAGGTGAAGTACGACCATCTCCAGGGCGACCGCTTCCGTCACGCCGCCACGTTCCTGCGCTGGCGCACGGACAAGCAGCCGCCCGACTGTCGCTACGACCAGCTCGAGGTCACGCGCGCGTACGACCTCGACAAGGTCTTCTCATCGGGCTCGAGTGGTTCTTGATGGCCGCGATCTCGATCACGACACCGGCGCGGGCATCACGTGACTCATTGAGCGCCGACTACCTCGCCGTGCCATGCGAGCGGCATGGAGTCAGGTTCCCTCGAGAGAGGATAGTGCCGTCAACCGCGCCACGCGACCCGGCCGCGCCAGATACGGAACGCCCGCTGGACATAGACATAGGCGAGCCGCCTGAGCGACCAACCGGCGCCGATCGGCACCAGCACGCGCGCCGCACGACGGAAGTGCTCGAACGGAGTGGCCGCCCACATGAATCGCTCATCGAGGGAGAGGCGCTCGAGACATTGCGCGGTGCCCGGCGTCACTCGATCGATCACCCGGCGCTGGGCCGGTGTGGCCGAGCGCGCCAGACGTTCGCGAAACGCGGCGTCGACCGTACCGGGCGCGAGGCGCTCGACGAGCTCGAACGCAGGGTAGCTGAATCGCTCGGATCGATGTCGGTGCAGCAGCGCGGAGAGCTCGTCCCACGTGAATGAGCGGCCGGCATCGCGGCGCAGCAGAATCGCGAGCTCCACCAATCGGATCATCGTCAGGTTGTACAGCCCGCGCGACGCGTGCACGGCTAAGTGTGCCGTCAATAGTGGCTGGGCCAGCGCCGTCGCCCGCTCGCCGGCCCAGGGCGCGGCCATGAGCATGTCAGGCGGTACATCGAAACGGACCGTGCGTACGCCGAAGAAGTTCACGTCGAGCGCGTTGTGCAGATCCATGTTGTACGGATTGTGCTCGTGGTGCACCTCGAACGAATGGATCGTGGTGGGCGAGCCCGGCAACTCCCAGCTGGAGCGGTAGTACTCGCGCGTGCGTCGGCTGCCGGGTACCAGTGTGTAGCCGACGGCCCGCAACACACCCTCGGCGTGCGATACGTCGCTCGCCGGGATGAGTAGGTCCAGATCGGCCATCGGCCGAAGGCCCGGCGCCGGAAAGCAGGTCCGCGTCGTGTGTGCGCCCTTCAGCACGGTCACGGCCACCCCTGCAGCGTCGAGCGTGCGGACCGTTTCGCGCAAGGCGTCGAGCATCCGCAGCTCGCGTCGGCGGCCATGCTCGAGGTGCAACGCGAGGCGCTCACGCACGTGGTCGGAGGCGAGGAGCATTTCCTGGCCGACCCACCATCCGAGCAACGGTCCCATGCACGATGTGAACGCGGCGACGTCCAGCGCGGCCAGACTCAGCTCGTCGCCATCTGCTATGGCGATGCGCGTGGAACGACCGGCCAGCACGGCCCGTGAAACCCGCTCGATCTCGGACAGCGCTTTGCGCCACGCCTCCGGCGGGACATCCGGCCACACGTAGAGCGGGTGTCCTTGCCGGTCCGCCCAACGCAGTCGTTCTTCGACGCGATCAACCATGGGTTCGGTGCCTTCAGGTTTCGGCGGACGAGCGTGTAATGATGTTCCGTTCCTCAAGCGTCTGCCTACCGAACGATCTCGTTCCGTCAGACGTTGGCAACGTCGTTATCGCGCCATCAAGCGTCAACCAGCAGCGTGGCGCACCGACCAGAACCAGGTTCGGCCTTCGTGCATACGAGTCGCCCACGGATCACCCTACCGCTTCACGTGCCGCAGCATGTTCATCTCGATGACGGCCGTTTCGCCAGCGTCGTTCGATCTGGCAACCGGACCCCATACGCGTTCGCGGCGCCGCATCAGCTCGGACTCCGGCAAACGGGTCGCGGCCCACACTAATTCGTAGATCTCTTCGGCCGACGTGGCG
>JBOHRM010000854.1:0-4370 GCA_050732715.1 Longimicrobiales bacterium | reverse complement strand
GTGCTGGTGGCCGCGCTCATGTTCGGCATATACGGCGACGCCTTGTCGGCGCGGCAGGTCAGCGTGGTCGTGGCGTACGCGGCGCTCATGTTTGGGGTGTGCCTGCTCGCGTGCATTGTGCCGACGCGTCGGGCCTTGCGCGTCGAACCGATCGAGGCGCTGCGCGTGGATGTGTAGCTCCGTGTCGGCGGACGGTGTGAGGCAATCGTAAGGATTTAACTGTCATTCCGGCGCCGGAGGCAGTATGCGCTCACCCGCCTGTCTCATTCGAAGAGTTGTGATGCTGTTCAGCCTGTGGGACGCCGCCACTCAAGGCGATACCGCCGCGCTGGCGACGGCGCTTCGGCACAGAGGCGGCGTCAGCAGTGCCGCCGCAAACACACCGCCTGGAGCGCTAGAGACGACCATAGCAACGCGGTCGCCGGATCCTGAGTGGAGGTTGGGGAGGCCGTCTTGAAGAGCGATGCCATCCGACGCAGCTCCGTAAACGCCGCGGCAGCGGAACGCTCTCGAACGTAGAAAGGGAACCATCCGAGTTCGTGACGATCAAGTCGACCGTCTCGTCCTGGCTTCGCATCAAGCGGAATCGCGCCGGCGAGTCTCCCACCTACCGGCGGCTCGGATCTTCAATCAGGCGGCTTCCACCGCGTGGACTTCGATCTCGACATTCAGCGCATTGCGCAGCACGTCGAAGATCAACGCGAGATTGTCCATGGGCGTATCGGACGAGAGATCGCTTCCTGTCCTCTCCCGTCAGCTTGACGAGAGTGATATAAAACAATACTATTGAATCGTATCGATGACTCCTACGTCCGCCGCGGCGGAGGGGTCAGGGTGCTTGAAACCGCAGAGTGCGAGACAATCGTTAGCGGACGAGTCAACCGGAGCAGAGAATGAAACCGTTCCGATACCACATCCTCCTTGCGCTGGCGCGTGCGTCGCTCCACGGGGCGGCGATTCGTCGTCGTGTGGAGGCGGAAAGCGGCGGCGAGGTAATCCTCTATCCGGCCACGCTCTACGGGACGCTGGACGAGCTCGCCGGAGATGGGTGGATCCAGGAGGTCGAACCGGATGATGTGGACAAAGCGAACGTGCGGCGTCGTTTCTACGCGCTAACACCCATTGGGCGGCACGCCTTGGAGGCCGAGACGCGCCGCCTCGAGGAAATTCTCACGCGCGCCAAGGCGGCGCTGCGAGCGGTGGGTGGCGCATGAGGGCGAGCCGCCCAACTCGACTGTACGCCTGGTTACTCCGCTTGCTGCCCGCCGACTTCCGGGCACGCCACGGGGAGGACATGGCCGGGGTCTTCAATGAGATGTGGCAGAGCCGCCGAGGTACGGCGGCAGGCGCACGCGTGTGGGCAACAGCGGCGTGGGACGTCACGCGGTGGGCGTTGAGAACGCGGACCGGAGGCTGGAAAGCCCGGAGCAAGCGTACGGGCCGTCATGCGAGTGATGATCAGAAGGGGGACGCCGTGATCGACGACATCATCAAGGACACAAGGTACGCGGCGCGGCAGCTCCTGCGCCGCCCTGGCTTCGCCGCCATTCTGGTGCTCACTCTTGCCCTGGGTATCGGTGCAACAACGGCCGTGTTCAGCGTCGTGGACGCGGTCCTGCTGCGTCCGCTGCCGTACGCGGCGCCGGATCGGCTGGTCAGTGTGCAGAACCGCTGGGAGGGCGAGACCCGAGGGATGGTATCGCCGGATGAGTTCTTCGACTACCGCGAGGAGGTCGGTGCGTTCGAGGCCATCGGCGCCTATGGCTTCGGCGTGATGAATCTGACCGGCGACGGTGAGCCCGAACGGGTACGGATCAGTTATGTGGCGTCCGACGTGCTTTCGTTGCTCAGTGAGCCACATGTTGGGCGCGTGTTCACGGCGGAGGAACAGCGGCCGTTCAGCGACCTGGTCGTCCTGAGCTACGGACTGTGGCAACGTCGATTTGGCGGCTCGCCTGATGTGACCGGCCGTGAGCTGCTGGCCGACGGCCAGACCCGGCGGGTGATCGGCGTCATGCCGGCGGGTTTTCGGCTCCCGGAAGACTTCGCGACCGGTGAGATGACAGATCTGTACGTCCCGATGGGCATTCGGCACGGAACGGTTCCGAATCGCGACAGCCGCTACCTACGCGCCGTCGCTCGGCTCGCGCCGGGCGTTGAACCGGCGCGGGCTGCAGAGGAATTGCGAGCGCTCGCGGCATCCTTTGCCGGCGACTACCCGGATGACTACCCAGCCGACATGCGGTTCAGTGCGACGGCCGTCCCGCTCGGCGAGGACGTGCTCGGACCGACGCGTCCGGCGCTCCTCGTGCTCCTCGCGGCGGTCGGCTTCGTCCTGCTCATCGCCTGCGCGAACCTCAGCAATCTGTTACTCACTCATGTGGAGACGCGGCAGCGCGAGTTCGCGGTCCGAGCTGCGCTCGGTGCGGGCCGCGGGCGTCTGGCGCACCAAGTCCTGACGGAGACCGTCCTGCTCGGGCTCGGCGGCGGCGGGCTCGGCATCCTGGTCGCGTTTTGGGGCACGAGGCTGTTCATCGCACTGGCGCCCGATGATTTCCCGCGCATCGACGGCGTCACCGTAGACCTCCGCGTGCTTGCGTTCGCATTTGGGATCTCGCTCGTAACCGCGCTCGCGATCGGGCTCGTCGCGCTGTTCCGGGTTTCGTACGACCGCGCCTACGATGGGCTGCGCCAGGAGGGGCGAGGCGCGACCGCGGATAGGCGGGGCGGCAGCGTCCGGGGCGTGCTCGTCGTGGTCGAGCTGGCGTTCGCGCTCGTCCTGCTCGTCGGGGCGGGACTCCTCGTCCGCAGCTTCGCCCGGCTGATGGCTGTCGACCCAGGTTACCGAACCGAGAACATCCTCACCGTTGACCTATCGCTTCCAGCCGCGGAATACGAGAGCAACGAGAGCGTGCGCGCGTTCTACAGCGACGTCCGCCGGCGTGTGGCCGCTCTTCCGGGTGTGGTCGCAAGCGGCGCAGGGGCCCGCGTCCCGCTCACGAGCGAGGCGAGCGACCTCGGGTTCCAGATCGAGGGACGGCCAGAGCTCGAGGGTCAGCGGTCGCCGAACGCAGACCAGCAGGTCGTGACCCCCGGTTATCTCTCCACGCTCGGGATCACGCTGGTCCGCGGCCGCGGGATCACGGAGCAGGACGATGCACGCTCGCCCGGCGTGGTCGTGATCAACCGGACGATGGCCGAGCGGTACTGGCCGGGTGAGGACCCGATCGGCCAGCGGATCCGGTTTGGCCCTGAACCCGGCCTCGCGACGATCGTCGGCATCGTGCGCGACGTCCGGCAGGGTAGCCTCGCCGTGGAGTCACGACCCGAGATGTACCTCGCGCACCAGCAGTTCCACTACGTGGGCGGGGACGGATCGGCGGAGCGCGACATGACCGTCGTCTTGAGGACTACGGGAAGTCCGGCCGCACTCACGTCGGCGGTGCGACGGGAGGTTCGCGCTGTCGATCCGAGTCTACCGCTCGGTGAATTCCGCACGATGGAACAGATCCTTAGAACTTCGACGGCGCGCTCGCGCCTGCTCACCTGGCTCGTGACTGCCTTCTCGACGCTCGCCCTTCTGCTCGCTGCCGTGGGCATCTACGGCCTCATCGCTTACGCCGTCGGCCAGCGGACGCGCGAGATCGGCATACGGATCGCGCTCGGCGCCCGCCCCCGCGATGGTGCGGGGCTCGTCATTCGCCAGTCGATCCCGATCGTCGCGCTAGGGATCGGCATCGGCATCGCGTGCGCGCTCGCACTCACACGATTTCTGGAGAGCCTGCTGTACGAAGTGAGCACGACGGACCCGTCGACGATCGCCGGCGTTTCGGCGGTGCTGCTCGGTGTCGCGCTTCTCGCGAGCTGGCTACCCGCGCGTCGAGCGGCGCGAACGGATCCGATGGAGGCACTTCGGGCTGAGTAGCGTGATTTCGCGGCCCCGCTTGCCGAGCGGGCGGGCCGCGACTCCCGCATGAGACTTCGAACACCACTTACCGGGACGCGAACATGAAGACCAAGGGGAGGAATGTCGGCCGGCTCGCGACGCTCGGAATCCTCGCACTGATTCTAAGACCGGCTGCGGCGTACCCGGCCGGGTATGCGCCGCGACGTCTCGCACCCGAAGACGGTATTCGATTCTTAGCGTCGTTTTAGGTGGCTGATGAGAGATCGGTGCCGCCCGATTCCGCGCCCGGCCGCTTCACTTCATACCGGAGTGCGACCATGCCGCTCTGGTAGGCCTTTACATCCAGCAGATGCAGGGCGACGTCCCGGTCGAGTCGCTCGAAGAACGCAATGCCGTCGCCGATCAAGACGGGCAGGATGGAGTAGCGAAGTTCGTCGGCGAGCCCGCGGCGCAGGCATTCACC
>JBOHRM010000853.1:0-17099 GCA_050732715.1 Longimicrobiales bacterium | reverse complement strand
CCACTAGCCTCACCCGGGCGGGAGAGGGGCTGTTCGTGCGACTCAGCCGCTGAGGGTCTCGATCATCTCGACCACGCGCTCGATCTCGTCCGGCGAGTTGTAGATGTGCGGTGAGAGGCGCATCCAGCCGTAGTCGTACTCGCCGATGACGCGGGTCCGGACGTTGCCGTGCTCGGCGAGCCGCCGCTGCAGCTCGAGCGAGGCGATTCCCTCGACGGTGAACGAGACCATGCCGGCGCCGAGCGCGTCTTCGCGCGGTGATACGATGCGGACGCGCGGCAATCCGCGCAGGCGCTCGAGGAGCAGACTGCGCAGCTCGCGAACGCGGGCCTCGATGCGGTCGATGCCGATCGCCTCCTGGAAGCGCAGCGCCGCGTCGAGCCCGGCGAGGCGGGATTCGTCGAACGTGCCGAGGTGATTGAAACGGTGCGCGCCGAGCTCGAGGTCGTCCCAGCCACCGGACGCGACCGTTGGCCACAAGCGCGTGCGCCACTCGTCGCGCAGGTAGAGAAAACCGGTGCCCTGCGGCGCCAGCAGCCACTTGTGCGGCGAGGATGCGTAGAAGTCGGGATCGATCTCGCGGAGGCTCACACGCGTGAGGCCGGGCGGGTGCGCGCCGTCCACGGCCGCGGCGACGTTGCGCTGCCGGCACAGGGCCACGATCTCCCGCGCAGGCATGACCACGCCATTCGTGAACGTGACGTGCGAGACCGAGACGAGGCGTGTGCGGGGCGACAGCGCCCGTTCGAACACGGCGACCAGCTCGTCCGCGGAGCGCGGCGGAACGGGGAGCGGCAGTTGTCGCAGCGTGAGACCATATCTTGCAGCCACGAGCTGCCAGCAGCAGAGTCCGCCGATGTGCTCGTGGTCGGTGGTCAAGATCTCGTCGCCGGGGCTCCATTCGATCCCGTTCGCGACGATGCTCATGCCTTCGGTGGTGTTGCGAGGGAACACGAGGCCGGCGGGGTCACAGTCGACGAACCGGCCGAGCCGCGTCTTCAACGCGTCCCAGTCGACGCCGGGCGGGAACGTCTCGGCGACACGACGCGTGTGCTCGTCGACGGCCTCGACCACGACGCGTGGCTGCGGCCCGAGCGTGCCGACGTTGAGATAAACGCGGCCGGTGGGGATCAGGAAGCTCTGTCGAACGACGCGCCAGAGCTCGTCTTGCGACGCCGCCGCCGCGCGCTCGATACAAGGTACGAACGCCTCGACCGAGCGAGGCCAGACGAGTCCGCCGGCCGCCAGACTCGCCGCAGACCGTAGGAAATCCCTGCGGCTGCGCCGATCACGACTGCCGTGCATCACGCGTTCGACGCTTGCGGCTCGGAACCTGCGCGGCTGCCGTCGCGCGGTTCGCACGCGAGGCACGAAAGACTAAAACCGCCAGTACGTAGGTGGACACAGCTGACCGATGCCGAACCAGACGATGAGGAGGACCCAGCACCAGGAGTCTGTATTTCCAGGGAGCCCGTTGAACGAAGCGGCCCACGCGCCCGGTTTCACCCGCAGGCTCGCCGTCGCCGACCTCGTCAACGTCGCCCGTGCGCTCGTTGCTCGGCTCGTGGTCCATCGCGGGTAGGATACGTATGCCTCCTACGCTGCGCTACCTGCGCGAGTATCTCCGGCCCGATCCCGCGCGCACGAGCGCTACAGAGACCGTGTACACGCGGGACGGCGAGAACCTCGCCGCGACGGTCTACCGGCCGCAGCGGCGAGCCGGGCGGCTGCCCGGATGGGTCGTACTCCACGGCCTCACAACCAGCGGCCGCGCGCACTCGTCGCTTGTGCGGTTCGCGCGCTCGGTCGCGGCGGCCGGCAACCTGGTGTTCGTGCCGGACATCCCCGAGTGGCGCGCGCTCCGCCTCGATCCGGCGATCACGAACGCGACGATCCGCGCGGCCGTGCACGCGCTCCAGCAGCGTGACGACGTCGATCACCGCCGTGCGGGGCTGTTCGGCTTTTCGTTCGGCGCAACGCAGGCGATCATCGCGGCCGCAGATCCGGAGGTCCAGACGTTGCTCCACGCGGTCGCCGCGTGGGGAGGCTACGCCGACGTCGAGCGGCTGTTCGTTCACGGCATGACGGGCGAGCACGAGCTGGACGGCGTCGAATACCAAGCCGAGCCGGATCCGTACGGCACCTGGATCATCGCAGGACAGTACTTGAGCTCGGCGCCGGGTCATGAGGACGACGGCGATGTCGCCGCGGCGCTCCACGGCCTCGCGCTCGAGGCCGGACGCCGGCGTGTCTACGCGGGAGACCCGTCGTTCGACGGGGCCAAGGCCGCGGCGCGTGCGAAGCTGCCGCGTGAGAAGCAGGCACTGTTCGATGTGATCGCGCCGCCCACGTCCCGGCGAGACCGAGACACCGCGCTTACCCGCCGCCTTTCGCGCGAGCTCGCCGCGACAGCGCTCCGTTGTGACCCGCTCATCGATCCGCGACCGCTGCTCGATGACGTGCGCACGCCCGTCCTGCTCGCGCACGGGCGCGACGATCGCCTGATCCCGTTCACGGAGACGATCCGTCTCTCGCGGGCCCTGGCGCCGGAGACCGTGCGCGGGTGCACGATCACCTCGCTGTTCGCGCACTCCGGCGGCACGCGGCCCGGCCTCGGCGCGATTGGTCTCGCGCGAGAAGCGGCCCGCTTCTACGGCCTGCTCCGCGGCGTGCTCGAATTGCTGTGAACATCAGCCCCCTCACCCTAACCCTCTCCCCCCGTTGCCGGGGGGAGAGGGGATGTGCTCCTGCTCGATGCGCAGTGCGACACGCTCTAGTGGCCCGTCACCGAGGTTCTGACGGCCTGCGCGGCATCATCATAGCCTCAATGACGGACCACTCGTGGGGATATTCTCACGCTCGACCTTTTCGGTTTCAGCCGGGTAGAGGACACGACCGCAGAGCCGCGCGCCATGCGGCCGTGTTCGTGCTCACCGGGAGCAACGATGGATTCGCCGGCGATTCCGGTCTTCCTGGCCGGACCCTATCCAGTTCTGCACACTTCGTCGATCGACGAGATCGACCAGGAGGTCGACCTGGACGTGGCGCTTCTGATCGCGGGCCTACCCAACATCGTCGCCTCGACGTCGTTCCCGTTGGATGAGACGTGGGACCGAATCCGCGCGGCGTTGAACAGCGGCGATGCGCGGCTCGGCGTGGCGGGTCTGCCGCACGAGAGCGAGTCCGGCGATGGCACACGCGACGTCTTCCCGTCGGCGTATGTCGGCCTCGAGTGCGCGAACGGCGAACGGCTGGTGCTCACGCACATCCGCGGGCTCGACCCCGAGCAGCACGCCGAAGCGTACGCGAAGGACGTGATCGAGTCGATCCTGCACGGCCACTCTCCCGACGAGCTCGGCGTCATCGTGGACGATTGACGCGGCACGATCGTGAAACCGTCACCCACGTCGCGTCGTACCTGAGCTGTGGAGGGACCTATGTTTGAACTGATCGCGTTGGCTTTATCCGGTGCCGGGGCTTTCTTCGGATACGTCAAGAGCCGACAATTCGTGCGCGGACGACTTCGCTACGTCGACAACGTCCAGAAGCCCGTGGCGCCGGTGGTGGCAGGCACGGTGGCCGCCGTGGCGGCCGCGCCGGTTGTCTGGGCGCTGCCTATCGTGGGAACGGGTGCGGCGTTGGCGTTCGGTATCGCCGTGGGACTGGGCACCCGCGCCGGCGCACGAGACATCAAGACGGGCAAGGGGGGCGCGCACCTCGATTGATCGCGCGACTCACAAGATCCACAGCGCCACGACACGCTCGGCATCGTTCCAGCCCACCCTGAACGCCACACCCGCGTGCCGATCTTCGTGGCGCGGCTCGATGAAGCAGCCTGCCCCTGGGATCGCCAGCCGGTCCCAGTACTTCGGCACCCTCAGCCAGGTGTAGTGCTCGATTCCCGCCGGCGCGTTGCTATAGCCCGCGACCACGCGCTGGATCGTCGCCAGCAGCACCGCCTCGGAGGACCGTCCTCTCGCGCGGATTCGATTCATGGACTGCTTGCCCTGATGCCGTTCTCGCATAGCCCGTGTTACCCGCGACGCCGAGCCTGGAGCCGCGGGTGGGACGTGCATACGCGGGAGACGGGGTCACGGCCGCCCGCCGCTCGAACGCTTCAGTCTTCGGCCGAGGTCTTGAAGACACGACGCTCGGCGTCGCGTAGGAGGCGGTTGGCGTGGCCGAAGCGGGCAAGGACGTCGACGTCTTCAGCTTCCGAGGAGGTTGTCCGGCCGTGCGGCTCGTAAAGACCCAGCCAACGCTCGAACCGTGCGCCCAAATTCATCAGGCCGTAGAACAGGCGGCCGCGGCGACCCCGCATGAAGTTCAGCTCGACGATCAGCGTGAGGAACGCCACCTTCGCGAGCAGTATGTCCTTCAACGCATCGAGGCCCAGCTTCAGCTCGAACGCGATGAAATCTCGGAACAGCCGCGCGGGCGAGACATCTGCGTCACGCTCGGCCACGACGTCCTCGTGCGATCCGTCGGAGGTGGAGGGAACGGACATCCCAGGATGATAGCACGATCCAGCCCTTGCCTACAACTCGCACCGGCGGTCATTTCCCGCCCGCAACGTCTCCGCGCGGCCGCGCGGCGAAAAAAGCCGGGAGTCATTTGTCACCATCGAGCGAGAATCACGAGTCGATACGCCGACCCACGCCAACCAATGAATCCCTGCCATGCCTGACGCGATCGTGGTGGGTTCGGGGCCGAACGGCCTCGCGGCCGCGATCGTGCTCGCCCGCGCGGGGTGGTCGGTCACGGTTCGCGAAGGCGATGAGCAGATCGGCGGCGGTCTGCGTTCGGCCGCGCTCACGCTGCCCGGCTTCGTGCACGACGTCTGCTCCGCGATCCACCCCCTCGCCGTCGCCTCGCCGTTGTTCGGCGCACTGCCTCTCGACGCGCACGGTCTCGAGTGGGTGCACCCCGATGCGCCGCTGGCGCATCCGCTCGATAGCGGGGCCGTATTGCTCGAGCAGTCCATGGAGGCGACGGCCCGCGGCCTCGGCAGCGACGGCGAAGCGTGGCGTGCGAAGATCGAGCCGCTGAGCGGCCGATTCATCGACCTCGTGCCGGACCTACTCTCGCCTCTCGGCTGGCCCGCTCACCCCGTCGCGCTCGCCCGGTTCGGCCTGAACGCGCTGCGGCCCGCGCGCAGCCTGTCACGGGCGTTCCAGGCGGAGCCCGCACGCGCGCTCTTCGCCGGACTCGCGGCGCACTCGATACTGCCGCTCGAGCGGGCCTCGAGCGCGGCCATCGCCATGGTGCTCGGCGCCGCGGCGCACGCCGTGGGCTGGCCGCTGCCACGCGGCGGATCCCAGTCACTCGCCAACGCGCTCACTTCGTACCTACGATCGCTGGGCGTCGAGATCGAGACCGGACGGCCCGTGACCTCGCTCGACGAGCTGCCGCCCGCACGAGCAAGACTCCTCGACGTGACGCCGAGACAGTTCCTCCGCATCGCTGGCAAGAAGGTGCCCTCCCGCTACCGCCGCGCCCTCGAGCGTTACCGGTACGGTCCCGGATCGTTCAAGGTCGATTGGGCGCTGTCGGACGCGATCCCATGGCGCGATCCCGCTTGCGCCCGCGCCGGCACGGTTCATATCGGCGGCACGTTCGACGAGGTGGCATCGAGCGAGCGAGCGGCGTGGGAAGGACGTCCGGCCGAGAGGCCGTTCGTGCTGCTCGCGCAGCCGAGCCTGTTCGACCCCACGCGCGCACCACCCGGCAAACACACTGCCTGGGCCTACTGCCACGTGCCGAACGGCTGCAACGAGGACATGACCGAACGCATCGAGTCGCAGATCGAGCGATTCGCGCCGGGATTCCGCGATTGCATCCTCGCGCGCAGCACCCTCGCGCCCGCCGCGCTCGAGCGCCGCAACCCGAACCTCGTGGGCGGTGACATCGGCGCCGGCGCCATGGACCTGCGCCAGCTGTTCTTCCGGCCGACCGTATCCCTCACGCCGTACCGCACGCCGCTACCCGGCGTCTACATTTGCTCGGCCTCGACACCACCCGGCGGCGGCGTCCACGGCATGTGCGGCTACCACGCCGCCATCACCGCTCTACGAGATGCCGGCGTACGGTCGCAAGGCTGATGGGTTGCGGGTTGCGGGTTACGGGTTGCGAGTTGCCCCGCCGCCACCCGGATTCGCGATCGGTGGTGCGGGGCCAGCGGCATGGGGAACTGACATGAAGCGCGCGTGGCGCGCGCGGGCTTTTGGGGTCGACGCCGCCTGAATCAGGCGGCATCGCAGATTCAGACGGAAAGCGCGAGGGGTTCCGCTGGCACGCAACGCCTCGCCGTTAGCTCGAGCACGGCCTCCTCGTAGAACGCCTGGCCTGTCAGACGGCACCTCTCGAACCGCCGCGACAGCTCCTCGAGCGACGAGCTACGAAACGCCCGCCAAACCTCCGACCGCACCACGTCCTCCCCGCTCCGCGCACCCGCAAGCGCACCCACGAGACAGCACTCACCCCGCCCGTTCACGAAACGAGCATGCGGATGCTTCTGAACCCGGCCCTCCTCGAAGGCCGCGACAAAGTTCTCGATCCATTCGGTGGGCAGCTCACGCACGAGATCGTACAGCATGGGTCTCCGTATTCCTGCGATTGATAACCGTTCTCAAGCACAACGATACCCAGAATGGCGGTTTCGCACAAGGGCGGGTCGGTTCCTATTTCCCAGTTCCCGGTTCCGAGCTCCGGTTGCGGTTTGGGGCTTTGGGGGAAAGGAACCCGCCTAACTGGGAACCGGCTAACTGGAAACCGGCTAACTGGAAACCGGCTAACTGGGGACCGACCAACCGAGGGCGAGGCGGCAGCAGAGTGAGCCGCGCTGGGCGGCGGGTCGGAGCCGGTCGGGCGTGTCCCATTGTAGCTCGGTGTACTGGGTCACATCGGGCACGGGCTGGGGGACGTGCGGCTCGCCGGTTCGGACGCGCGCGGCAAAGAGCGTCATGGAGAGCGTCGTGTCGGCGCGGCGGAGCGAGCCTCGGTTGATTTCGGGGCCGAGGTCGAGGGTGACGCCGAGCTTGTCCTCCGCGGCGCGGTGGGCGGCGTCCACGGCGGACTCGCCTGGGCGGATGCTGGCGGCGGGGAGCCCCCAGGCGTTCGGCAGGTCGGGATCGTCGGGCGGGCGGCGCACGGTGAGCACGTGCCCGACGCGTTTCGGGTCTTCGATTGCGAGCGCGACGGCCTCGACGTGGTGCGGGCGGGATGCGTTCGAAGCGGCGGACGGCATCAGTGAGCGCGTTCCGCGCTGGACGGAGACGAGTTCGGCGGCGTTTCTCGACCGGCGGCGTCGCCGTTCCAGCCGTGAGATTCCCAATCGATGCGGCCGCGGCGATCGAAGCGGACGCCCTCGCGCTCGAGCAGTTTGCGCTGGATGATGGCTCCGTGCATCGCGCCGCGAACCGAGATCTCGCCGTTGCGGTTGACCACGCGCCACCACGGCACATCCGTGTCGGTGGGCAGCGCGCACAGGGCGCGGCCTACGCCGCGCGCCGCGCGAGGTTTCCCTACGATGGCGGCGACGCCGCCGTAGCTCGCGATCTTGCCGAAGGGGATGGAGCGAACGACCTCGTAGATGCGCACCTGGAACGGCGCGTCTCGTGATCTCGATGGCTGGCTATCCGTCATAGGTGTCGGCGGCGAACTCGAGGTGTAGAAGGTACGGGACCGACGCGGGTAGGGCCACACGACTCGCGATCAACAGCACCATCATACAGGTTGACTTACCGTTTGGACCGCAGGGTGGCGGCACGAGCGAGTCTCCTTAATATCGCCCAGACTCGGCCCAATGGACCGGATGATAGTCGTGACTGAAAATAGCCACGATCGGAGATTGATCCTGCTCCGGCTCGGTGCCGAGCTGACTATCAAGTCGCGCCGTACGCGCGCGCAGTTCGTGCATCGGCTGCTGAGGAATGTGCGGGACGCGTTGCGCTCGGCGGGTGTGGCCGGGCGTGTCGAGTCGACATGGGGCCGTATCGTGGTTCATGCTCCGCCGGAGGCGACGCCGGTATTGTCGCGCGTATTCGGCATCAGTTCCTTGTCGCCGGTCGAGCGGGTGGTACCGGCGGAGCTCGAGGCGATCGTCGGTGCCGGCGAAGAGCTGTTCCGCGGGCCGGTGTCGGGCAGGCGATTCGCGGTTCGGGCGAAGCGTGCGGGCACACACGACTACTCGTCACAGGACATCGCGGTGCGGCTCGGCGCGGCGCTGCTCCCTCACGCGGCGCGCGTCGATCTCGACGAGCCCGAGGTGACGGCGCACGTCGAGGTCCGCGACGCGGACGCGTACTTATTCTCGAGCCGGCTCGCCGCCGTGGGCGGCCTGCCGATCGGCGTCGAGGGCCGAGCGGTCGCGCTGGTCTCGGGCGGCTTCGATTCCGCCGTCGCGGCATGGCTGATGCTGAAGCGCGGCATCGAGCTGGATTACGTGTTCTGCAACCTCGGCGGCGATGCGTATGAGCGTGCGGTGGTACAGGTGGCGAAGGTCCTTGCCGATGAGTGGTCGTACGGCACGCGGCCGCGGCTGCACGTCGTGGATTTCTCGGAGCCCTTACGCGCGCTGCGCGAGAACGTGCGGCCGAGCTATTGGCAGGTGGTGCTCAAGCGGCTGATGTATCGGGCGGCGTCGCGCATCGGCGTGCCGGCCGGCGCGCAGGCGATCGTGACCGGCGAAGCGGTGGGTCAGGTCTCATCGCAGACGCTGACCAACCTTCGCGCGATCGGCCCGGCGGCGGAGCTACCGCTGTTCCGCCCGCTGCTCGGCTTCGACAAGGAAGAGATCATCGAGCGGGCGAGGCGGATCGGCACGGCGGCGTTGTCGGAGCAGGTCAAGGAATATTGCGCGATTGCGCCGGGCAAGCCGGTCACGGCGGCGGCGGTCGAGCGTGTCGCCGAGGAGGACGCCCGCATCGACCCGGGCGTGCTCGATCGTTCGATCGCGGCGATGAAGACGCTCGATCTGCGGGCGCTGGCGGCGGCGGACCTCGTCGCGCCGTACCTCTTCACCACGGAAGTGCCAGATGGCGCGGCGGTGTTCGACTGCCGGCCCGAGGTCCAGTACCGGGCGTGGCATCTGAAGGGCGCCGAGCGGCGGGACGATTGGGAGCTGCTACGCGACTTCCGCCAGCTCGATCGTGACCGCACGTACATCCTCTACTGCGCCCAGGGCATCCACACGGCGTACCTGGCCGAGCGGATGCAGCGCGCGGGCTTTGAAGCCTACTCGTTCCGTGGCGGCCTGCGCGGAGTGATGCAGTACGCGCGGGAGCGCGGCCTCGACCCCCACGTGTTCGGAGGACCGCGTTGACTTGCGGCGCGAGGGTGCCCTGCCCTCGCACACGCCCCCTCACCCTGACCCTCTCCCCCAGGGTGGGGGAGAGGGCATATGCTCCTGCGGTCCTAGTGTCCCGTCCCAGAGATTCCTTGGCATTCGAACGCCGCTGCATCCCGCATCGCTGCGTTGCGCCTCCTCGAAATAGCCCCGCTATTCCGTCGTCGTCGCGCCTTGCGCTGCGGGCGCATCGGCGTTCTCGATGCGCAAGGAACTTCTGGGACGAGACACTAGTGGTCCGATTCCACTAGGCCTCCGGGATGATGGTGGCGGGCCGGGGCGGCCAGTCACTCAGGATCTGCGGCTGGCCCTCGAGCAGACGGTTCAGCTCGGCGATCGGGCCGTTGATGATGCCGTTGAGCTCGGCGGCGCGATCGGCGGCCTCCTGCTCGACGAGCGCCAGCACCTCGAGCTGTCCTGCCGTCGGTTTCGCCTGCGCGCCGTTGATGTTGCGGGCGACGAAGCGGAGCTGCTCGGCGAGGCGAGGCCAGTCGCGATAGTTCATCGAGCCGGGCGGCCGAGTCGTCTGGTCGGCGAGCGCCTTCAGCGCGTCTTTCGCCGCCGTGGCGGCGGTACCGATCGCTGCCGCGCCCGTCACGTCTTTCCCTTCGATCGCGGTGAGCGTGTTGTCGATCTGCTCGGTCAGGTCGCGCGTGACGGCGACGATCTCGTCGAGCTGCGTGTCGAGCGCCTCCGCGCGGCGCGCGGCTGCGAACCTCGCCTCGTGGTCCGCCTGCGATAGGTTGGCGTTCGGGTCGCCGCGCACCTTGAACGACGACGACAGGTCCTGGCCGTCGGCGACCAGCGTCGCGGTGTAGGTGCCCGGCACGGCGGTCACCCCTGCACCGCCACCGCCGAAGCTTCCTTGCGGCGGCCCATCCCCGCGGCGCCGTGGGCTGGTCCAGCGCAGGTCCCACACGGTGCGATTGATGCCGGCCTGCGCGGCGGTGTCGGAGATCTCGCGGACCAACGCGCTGCTGGCATCGGTGATTCGTATGATCACGCCGCGCGCCTGCGCCTCTCGCGGCCGCGACGCGCCGTTCCCATCGTCTTCATTCTCATCCGCGACGCGCGCGTTCACGCGGCCCGCCGCGGCCTCGGACAGATAGTAGTGGATGTAAGCCCCCGGCTCGGGGTTCTCGCCACGGAACGTGCTCTGGCCGAGGTTGCTGCCGCGGCTCCACATCTCCCAATCGGTCGCTGTGCGCGCGGCGAAGAGGTGCACATCCTTCTCGACCGCGTCGGCCAGCTCGACGAGCGGCTGGATGTCATCGAGGATGAATGCGCCGCGGCCGTGCGTGCCGATCACGAGGTCGTTGTAGCGCGGCTCGATCTTGATGCCACGCACCGAGACGCGCGGCAGGTTGCCGCGGATGTCGATCCAGCTTTCGCCGCGATCGAACGACGCCAGAATGCCGCGCTCCATGCCGACGAAGAGCAGGTTCGCGTTCTTCGGGTGCTGGCGCACCACCTTGACATAGTCGTCCTGCGGCAGGCCGCCGGACAGGTCGCGCCACGTCTCTCCGTAATCGCGCGTCTCGTAAAGGTGCGGGGTGAAGTCATCGAGGCGATGGTTGTCGACGGCGACGAATGCGACGCCGGGCTCCGTCGGCGACGCCTCGATGTTGCCGATCCACGTCTCCGGCGGCAGCCCCGGCACGTTTTCGCGCACGTTCGTCCACGTGGCGCCGCCGTCGCGCGTGACCTGGATGTTGCCATCGTCAGTGCCGACCCAGATCACGCCCTGCTCGACCGGTGACTCGGCGATCGACAGGATCGTCGTGTGGAACTCGGCCGCCGTGTTGTCGTTGTAGATCTCGCCGCCGGAATCGCGCTGCTTCTCCGGGTCGTTCGTGGTGAGGTCGGGGCTCACCACCTCCCACGAGTGACCGTAGTCGGCGCTGCGGAACAGCACGTTGCCGCCCCAATACACGACGTTCGGATCGTGCGGCGAGATGTGGATCGGCGCGTCCCAATTGAACCGGTGCCTCGCCTGCTGCATGTTCTGCCCTTGCGAGCCGACCATCCACGGATACGGCTCGATCGAGCGCGTCGTGCCCGAATTCGTGTCGGTGATGCGGAAGTAACCGCCCTGCGCGTTCGAGTAGACGAGGTTCGGCTGGCCGGGCACGGGCACGGTGTAGAAGCCATCGCCGCCGGAGACCGTGTACCACTCGCCGGCGAGGATCCCATCCGGCTCGTTCGTGCGGCTGGGCCCGCACCAGTTGCCGTTGTCCTGAAGCCCGCCGCACACGTAGTACGGGTCGCGGTCGTCGACGAAGACGTGGTAGTACTGAGCGAGCGAGAGGTTGCGGAAGATGTGGAACGTTTCGCCGCCGTCGTAGCTGACCTGATAACCGCCGTCGCTGCCCGAGAGCAGACGCTCGCCATCGGCGGGGTCGATCCAGAACGCCTGGTGATCGCCGTGCACGTCGTTCGCGATGCGCTCGAACGTGCGGCCGCCGTCCGTCGACTTGGACAGCCGCCCCGAGAGCGTGTAGATGATGTTCTCGTTCGACGGGTCGACGGTTACGTCCGAGTAGTAGAACGGGCGGAAGTTCAGGTTGCGGTCATCGTTCACCATCGTCCACGTCTCGCCGTGATCCTCCGAGCGGAAAAGCGTGCCCGCGGTCGCGAACTCGGTGATGAGGTAGACGATGTTGGGGCGCGACTGTGCGACGGAGAGCCCGATGCGTGCCATCGGCTCGTCCGGCAGTGTCTCGATTTTCTTCCACGCCTCGCCCGCATCACGCGACACGTACAACGCCGTCTCCCTGCCGCCGTCATCGAAACGCCACGGGCGGCGGCGGAACGTCCACATGCCCGCGTACACGTTGCGTGGGTTCGACAGGTCGATGTCGAGGTCCGAGCAGCCGGTGTCCTCGTCGATGTAGAGGACCTTCGTCCAGGTCGCGCCGGCGTCGGTCGTCTTGAAGACGCCGCGCTCCGGGTTCGGTCCCCACTCGCGGCCCATCGCGCAGACCCACGCGACGTCGGGGTCTCGCGGGTCGACCGCGATGCGGTGGATGCGCTCCGTCTCGCGCAGCCCGACGTGCGTCCATGACGTGCCGCCGTCCGTCGACCGCCAGACGCCGAGGCCGTAAGACACCGAATTGCGGGGGTCGGCCTCACCGGAGCCGAGCCAGACGACGTTGTGGTCCGACGGCGCTACCGCGAGCGCGCCGACCGAGTACGCCTCCTCGTCCTGCCACTGCCCTTCGAACGTCGTTCCGCCGTTCGCGGTCTTCCACACGCCACCGTCCGCGCCGCCCACCCAGAACGTCTTCGGGTTATCCGGCACGCCCGCGATCGCGCTCACGCGCCCGCCCATATTGACGGGGCCGATGTGCCGCCATTCGAGGCTCGAGACGGCGTGGGCGAACCGGTTCTGTGCCGCGGACTCCGTGAGCGCAGGGTCTTGCGCGGATGCGCGCGCCGCCGGCAACGCGGACAAGAGGACGGCAGCGATCGAAGCGGCAACGAACGATGCACATCGCATCACGGCCTCCAGCGAAGGACGCAGTTATCGGCAGTCGAGAAATTGAGATCGTCCGGGCGGCGCGCTCCCGCCCGGACGATCAGAATGCGGGATCCCGCCCGTGGATGCCAGACCGGGTTTGGCTGGCCGACACGTCGTGATTTCAGGGAGCACTCGCCCCCCGAGGGGGAGAGGTCAGCGCGAAGCGCCGGGTGAGGGGATACCGCGGCGGCGCACCCGCCTCACCCGGGCCCTCTCCCCTCGACGGCGGAGAGGGGACTCAGAAGCTCGATGTCGAGGGCTCGACGTCCGCGGTCTCCCAGGCCGCTTCGAAGCGCGCCTCGACAGCGGCCGCCTCGGCGGTCTTGCCTTGTGCGCGAAGCGCCTGCGCCAGCCCGATCAACGACCAGCCGTTGTCACGGAAACGTTCGAGGTCCTCGCGATAGACGGACTCCGCCTCGGCCGGAAGGCCGGCGGCGAGCAGCACCGCACCCAGGTCGTGGCGGACGGGCACGGTCCATTCCGGCGGCTCACCGTACGTGAGCCCGTCCTCGAGGCGCACGGCATCACGGAGCAGCGCGATCGCCTCGTCGTCGTTCCCGCGCGCCGCGGCGACGCGTGCGGCGAGCACGCTCTCCGCGATCGCCAGGATCGCGCGCGATTCGTTGAACTCCATTGACAGCGACTCGAGCGACGGGTCGTGCGCCGCGGCGCGCAGCGCGACCAACTCCTCGGCGGCCGCACCGGCATCACCGCGCGCCGAGAACGCGCGGCCGCGCGCATAGTGCCAGAACGCGCGGCTGTGCGCGAGATCGGCCGGCGGCGCGGGCGCCTCCAGGATCTCGTCCCACAGCCCGAACCGGACGCGGACCTGCAGCGGCCGGCCGAGCCAGTGCTGAAGGAACCCCATGCCCGGCGCCCTCAACAGTTCCTCGGGGATCAGCGATGCGACCTTGTCGGCGGCCTCGACGGCGAGCGCGCGACGGCCCGCCATCGTCGCGGCGAACGCCAGGAAGTCATAGTTGTGCGGGTAGTAGCCTGCCGTGTAGACGCCTGCACCGGGCCGCTGGTCCTGAATCCACGTCTCGTCCGCGTGAACCGCGTGCTCGTTCGCCCGGATCGCGTCGGCGTACCGGCCGACGCGGATGTAAATGTGACCCGGCATGTGAACGAGGTGGCCGGCGCCCGGCATCAACCCCGCGAGCCGCTCGGCGCACGGAACGGCACGGTCCGGATCGACCGCCTCGACCGTGTGGATGAAGAAATGGCACGCGCCCGGATGGTTGGGGTTCCGCGCCGACACCCTCTCGAACTGCGCGAGTGATTCGGTCGTGCCGGGATAGGGCTCGCCCGTCTCCGTCCAGTAGTTCCACGGCCGCAGATCCATCAGCGACTCGCCATACAGCACGGCCACTTCGATATCGTTCGGGAAGCGCTCGACTGCTTCCGCCAGCGCGGCGGCATACGCGGAATCCAAACGTGCACGGTCCTCCGGCGGATCGGCATCGTAACGCGCAACGAGCGCGTCGATCAACGCACGCTCGAGCTCGGTCTCGCCGTCCTGCACCGCGACGGCACCCTGCACCGCCACGTACGCCGCGACACCCGCGGCCGAGTCCATCGGCAGATTGATGTTCGGCCCCCACGCCAGCGACTCGCCCCACCAACACATCGCACAATCGGGATCGAGCCGCTGCGCCTCACGGAACGAGCGGATCGCTTCCTGGTGGTTGAACGCGTAGTACAGCCGGAGCCCCTGATCGAAGTACGCCTGCGCTTTCGGCACCGACGTGCTGATCTCGTAGTGATGATCGCCCAGGTTGTCGTACAGCGGGACCGGGTCACCGGGCGGTTCCGCGTGGCCCGCGTGCGGTACGTCCTGAATCGGCATCGCGAGTGCGAACGCCAACAGTGCACCGTGCATACTGTCTCCTTTTCGATGAGCGGCCGAAGCCGCGGTTGTTGCCGTGTTCGCAGTAAGGGCGCACTTCCGCCCATCCTCTTGGCGTAGTCGAGTCGGGATCGGGTTCATCGCCCATCGACGCGCAACGCCTCCGGGGTCGCCGTTCAACGCTCGACGCGGGGAGCAGTACCAGCGGCGGCGCCAACGCTTCGGGGCGAGCACAACGAACGTGCACGGCCATGAGAACATTCCCTCTCGCGCGTTCGGGGAGAGGCTCAGGGGTGAGCGGATTTCCTGCACGGAGCGTTCCCTTGCGCGTCTTCCCCGCGCGCCTACCTTGCACCGATCATGACCCGTTCGATGCGCAGCGTTTGGCTCCGCGTGCTCGTGATCCAGGCCGCGACTCTGCTCGTGCTCTGGTTCCTCCAGGCCCGCTACGGCGCCTTCTGATCGTTTCCCCGTGAGTCTGCTCAACTGGCTGATCGTCGGCGCCTACATCATTTACGTGGTGGTGGACGGCATTCGTCGTGCGAAGGGCACGCACGAGATCGAGGGCTATTTCCTGGCGAACCGAAGCCTCGCGTGGTGGGTGGCCGGGCTGTCGGTGATGGCCACGCAGCTCAGCGCGATCACGATGGTCGGCACCACCGGGCAAGGCGCGACGGACGGGTTGCGCTTCATCCAGTTCTACTTCGGGCTGCCGATCGCGATGCTCATCCTGTGCGTCACGCTCGTGCCGTTGCTGCACAATGCGCGCGTGTTCACGGCGTACGAGTATCTCGAGCGGCGGTTCGACGCACGCACGCGCACGCTCACGGCCGTGCTGTTCCTACTGTCGCGCGGCATGGCGGTCGGCGTGATCGTCGCAGCACCCGCGGTGATCTTCTCCGTGATTTTCGGCTGGAACCTTACACTCTCCGTCGCGCTGATCGGGCTGCCCGCGGTGGTCTATACGATGATCGGCGGCGTGCAGGCGGTCGCGTGGATCGACGTCAAACAGATGGTGCTGATCGTGCTTGCGCTGGTCACGGTCGTCGGTTTCGTCATCGCGGGCCTGCCCGAGTCGGTCGGCGTCGGCGATGCGCTGCGGCTGGCCGGCGCGACCGGACGCGTGCAAACGTTCGACTTTCGTTTCGACATCAACGAGACGTACACGTTCTGGTCCGGCCTGATCGGCGGCGCGTTCCTGATGCTCTCGTACTTCGGCACGGACCAGAGTCAGGTGCAGCGGTATCTCACCGCAAAATCGGCGGACCAGGCGAAACGTTCGCTGCTGATCAGCGCGTACTGGAAGATCCCGCTGCAGGCGCTCGTGCTGCTGCTCGGCGTCTTCATATTCGTCTACTACCTGTTCACGGCGCCGCCGCTGCTGTTCAATCGGGCGCTGGCGGACGACGTCGAGTCGAGCGCGGAGGCAACGGCGTACCACGAGATCGAGGCTCGCTACGATGTCGCGTTCGCGGAGCGGCGAGCGGCGGCGGAGGCGGTCGCCGCGGCGCGTGATGGCGGTGACGGCGCGGCCGTCCGCTCGAGCCTCGGCGCATTCGATGCACGCAACGCCGAGCTCGAGGCGGTCCGGGCCGAGGCGCTCGAGCTGGCGGGCCGCGTAACCGGCAAGGACACCCGAGACGTGAACTACATCACGCCGACTTTCGTCTTGCACGAGCTGCCAGGCATCCTGCCCGGCATCTTCATCGCGGCCGTGCTGGCGGCGGCGATGTCGAGCGTGGCTGCCGAGCTGAACTCGCTGTCGACGGCGTCCGTCATCGACATTTACCGGCGGTACGTGAGACGTTCGGCGACTGACGCGCACTACCTGCGCGTGTCGAAGCTGACAACCGCGTTCTGGGGACTATTCGCCTGCGTCGTCGCGACCTACGCCGTTGCGCTGGGATCGCTGATCGAGGTGGTCAACCGATTCGGCTCGTTCTTCTACGGATCGATCCTCGGCGTCTTCCTGCTCGCGCTCATGCCGAGCAGCCGCGGGCGCGGCGCGTTCTACGGCCTGATCGCGGGGATGGCGGCCGTCGCCGTGGTCGCGCTCGGGCCGGCATTGCTCGCGCCGTTCGGCCTGTTCGGCCTCGAGCTGCCGGGTCTCCGCGCCATTCTCGCGCCGCTGCCCTCCATCTCGTTCCTCTGGCACAACGTGATCGGCGCGGGAACGGTCGTGATCGTGGGCGTGCTGCTTAGCCGGACGCAACAACGCGAGCCCGAGGCGGAGCCGGTCGCGGCAACAGTCGAGCGTTGAGCTAGTGGTCCGATTTCGAGGTCCCGTGTCAACACCGAGAGCGGCGATGCGCCCGCGCGGCAAGGCGCGAGGCCGGCGGAATAGCACGTCTATTTCGAGCGCCGAGCAACCGGGGCCCCCACGC
>JBOHRM010000852.1:0-2954 GCA_050732715.1 Longimicrobiales bacterium | reverse complement strand
GGAAGCGGCACCGGCCGACCGAGAAGCTGGTCTACCTGTTCGACCGCACGATCGACTCGCGCTATGAGGACGGATTCCAGTTCCTCTGGCTCGCGACGGTGGACGACCCTGACCGGGGTCTCTCGGTGGGTGACACGGCGATCTTCATCCCGAGTGTGCGGACATCCGAGCTGCCGGCCGAGTTTCACGGCAAGAACTACCGGATCATCACCGAGCCCGACGACTTCTGGAATCCGCAGCCCACCCCGTTCGGCTCGGAATACGACTTTCGCTCCTTCCCTGCGCTCACGAAGCACCAGGACCCGACCCGGCTCTCGATCAACGACGAGCGCGGACAACGTGACTTCTTCATCATGCGCCTAGCCGAAACGTACCTGCTCGCCGCGGAAGCGCTCGTGCGCATGGGCCGGAACGATGAAGCCGTGCCGTACCTGAACGCGATCCGCGAGCGCGCCGCGTACCCGGGCAGTGAGGAATCGATGCGGATCACCGCGGCCGACGTCGACCTGGACTTCGTGCTCGACGAGCGCGGACGCGAGCTGTTCGGCGAGGGCCACCGCTGGTTCACGTTGCAGCGCACCGGCAAGCTGGTCGAATGGGTGCGCATGTACAACCGCGAGGGCGCACCGAACATCCAAGACCACCACCTCCTACGGCCGATCCCGCAGACCCAGATCGACCGGACGAAGAACGCGGACGGCTTGGTGTTCAGCCAGAACCCCGGTTACAACTGAGCCTCGAGCACCTGGGCCCGGGCAATCTCGCCCGGGCCCAGACCCCAGCGCCCCCGCCATTGATCATCGTTCCTGCGGCCATTAGTCTTACGGGTTGCTCCCGGGTCGTCTAATGGCAGGACTGAGGACTTTGGATCCTCCAATGGTGGTTCGAATCCACCCCCGGGAATGGACGTATAGCCGTGCCTACCCACCGTCGGTGGACGCGACGCGCTCGGAAGCGATCCGCTGTGTGGACTCCCCGACCACCAGGGTGTCATCAATAACGCTTGAACCGATCGAAGACCGTGATCACCGGGAGCGCGTTGCACTCTTCGTCGAAGTAGTCGCGCCCGCAGTCGCTTGCCGGCTCCCACCAGAAGATGCCTTTGATGCGCCGGCTAGAAATGCCGAGCAACGTCTGGTTCACGGCCTCGAGGAACGCCTTGCGCGGGCCGCCGGGAGCATCGATGGGGTACGGCGCGAACTCGTTCTCCTCGTACTCATGGGGCCGGTACCCCACCTCTACCAAGATCACATCCTTGTCCGGGTAGTTCTCCAGGATCGACAGGATGTTGTCGCGGAGACCGAGCAGGTTACCGTGCCACCAGGGGTAGTACGAGAGGCCGATGATGTCGTACGGAACGCCATAGCCGTTGAACGTGTCGTAGAACTGCTTCGCGCCTTCCGTGTCGGCGCCGTTATCGTAATGCAGCATGATGAGGGGGCGAGGCGATTGGCCCCGGCCCGCGTCGATCCCGTCGAGGCCCGCCTTGAACAGCCGCGCGAAGTTGTCCCAGTTCTCTGGAAGCCGGCCCAGCGGCCAGATCATGCCGTTCCGGACCTCGTTGCCGATCTGCACCATTTCGGGCATCACGCCGGCCTCGCGGAACGCTTCGATCGTGCTGCGCGTGTACTGGTAGACGGAATCGGCCAGCACGCCGATGTCGCTGGTGTCCCACGCCGCGGGCGCCCACTGCTTGCCCGGGTCCGCCCAGGTGTCCGAGTAATGGTAGTCGAGCAGGAACTTGAAGCCGCGCGCCTTGGCGTCCTGCGCGAGCGCGATCGTGTACTCCAGATCGTTCGGCAGCTCGTCGGGCGAGTGGAAGAGCCGCAGCCGGATCCAGTCGTACCCGTGGTCGCGGAAGATGTCCAGACCGGGGCGTACGACGCCGTTGTCCTTGAACTGAACGCCGCGGTCCTCTGCGTCCTTCAGGAAGGATAGATCCGCCCCGACGGCGTAGGTGATCTCCGCGCTCGACACGCCGGCGAGCGAGTCGGGCGTCTGCGCGGCGACGGGGCGGCCGCTCGCGACCGCCAGGGCGAAGCAGGCGAACGCCGCGGGAACGATTGTGTTTCTCATCGCGGACTCCTCGACAGCAATCGAGCGCATCAGTAGCCGGGGTTCTGCTCGATCACGCCCGCGCCTTGTGTGATCACCTCGAGCGGGATCGGGTAGAGCACGTGGTGGTCCTGGGCGTTGAGACCGCTCGCCTGCGCGAACTCGATGAACGTGCCGTGGCGGATGAGGTCCTGCCGTCGGACGCCCTCGGCGTACAGCTCGCGCCCGCGCTCGGCGAGGAGCGAGTCGCGCAGAGCCGCCTGAGACAGGCCGCTCCACGCGGGCAGGCCCGACCGCGCCCTCACATGATTCACGTAGGGAAGCGCCTCGTCCGGACCGCGCTGCTCGTTGATCGCCTCGGCCAGCGACAACAGGGTCTCGGCGTAGCGGAAGACGGGCCAATCGAGCGACGCGCCGGACGACTCGCCGAGCTCCTGCGTGCACTTGAACGGGATCGCGCCCTGCAGCCCGCTGTTGCGATCCTTGGGTGACCCCGAGTCCGTGATATAATCCGCGATGACCGTGCTCAGCCGCGCGTCGGCCGCCGAGTAAGTGTCGTAGAACGGCCACGGCATCCAGTAGCCGTACCAGCCGGGCACGCGCGTGATCGAGCCGGCCGACGCGAAATCGCTCGGCGTGATCTCCTGCCAGTACCAGTTGGGCGACGACGCGTTGGCCGGCACGGCGTAAATGGTCTCTTCGTTCTCCTGCACGTTGCACACGTCCGAGTACTCCGACATCAGGCCGTAGCCCATCGCCTCGACATCGCGAGCGACGGCCTCCGCGGCCGCCCAGTCCTTCTCGTGCATGTAAACGCGGAGCAGGATCATGCGCGCGGTGCCCTTCGCGACGCGCCCCCAGTCTTCGCCGCTCACGCGCTCGGGCAGGTCGGGGATCGC
>JBOHRM010000851.1:0-1286 GCA_050732715.1 Longimicrobiales bacterium | reverse complement strand
GACCGTGAGTCCACACGCTGCCGAGCCGAACACCGAGCTGGAGGTTGTCCGAGAACTGATAAGCCGGCCCGCTCATCCAACGCTGCCGTTCGTCGACTACCAGGACCGCGCCTTCGGCGGACACCGCGCTGGCGCGGTTCCAGCCGAGCTTCGTGAGCACGTCGTAGCGACGCGAAAGCGCGCCCCGGGTGTCGGACTGGCCGGGCGTGAGCTCGACCGACCGGCGCCCGACGTCGGCGAGCAGCTCGAGGTCGCCGATCGCGCCGCGGCCCGTGCCGCTGAAGTCGAGCCGACCTTCCGTCCCCGCCAGCACCCGTGCACCGGCGCTCCATGACCCACCGGACGTGCCACGCGTGATGATGTTGATGACGCCGCCCATCGCCTCCGAACCATAGAGCGTCGACTGCGGGCCTTTAACGATCTCGACGCGCTCGATGATCGACGTCGGCAGCCGCGAGACATCGAGGTTGCCCGCGATCCGGCCGACCACGGGCCGTCCGTCGAGCAGAACCAAGACACGCTCATCGCCGAGGCCCTGGAGCATGATCCCCGAGCCCGCGGGGTGGCCGCCTTCGAGCGCGATTCCCGCACGTTCGGTCAGCACCGAGGCGAGATCGGTCGCGCCGGCCTCCTCGATCTCGGCGCGCGTGACCAGCTCCGTCGCGACGGGTGCATCGCCGAGCCGCTCGAGCCGGCGTGACGCCGAGACGACCAGAACATCGAGCGAGAGCGGGCGAGGATCGAGACGGAACAGAACTTCGCGCGCGTCGACCGCCGTCGGGTCGAGATCCTGAATGTGCGTTGCGTACGCGACGTGTTGCACGACGATGCGTTGGCGGCCACCGGGCACGGAGCTCAACCGCCAACCGCCGGTCGCGCTCGTTTCCGTGCGGACGTTGGGCGCGCCGTCCACGCGGACGACCGCGCCAGTGATCGGCGCGGCGCTCGCCGCGTCGATCACTCGGCCGCCCAGCTCGTACGTGCGCTCCTGCGCAACCGCCGCGGCGGGCGCAACCAGCGTGATCGCGACGAGAACCGAAGAAGCGAGCCGACCCATGCGCTCAGAGAGCCGCCCGCGCGACACCCGCGAACCGGACGACGCTCCGTCCGGCGCCCCCCTGCCGCCCGCGCCCCGCTGGCGGCACGCGCTGCCGTTCGAGCTTGCGTGGAAGCGTCTCATGGCCAGCCGCCTCACTCCTCGAGCTGCGCGTACCGGAACGTGATGTGCCTCGCGTCGTCAGCCTCGTCGTAGTAGCCGATCAGTTGGACCTTGTAGACGTCCGAAC
>JBOHRM010000850.1:0-2788 GCA_050732715.1 Longimicrobiales bacterium | reverse complement strand
CGTCGAGCCTCGCGCCGCCTGCGGGAGGTGCGACCTCATTTTCGCGGCGGCGTGCGTTCATGCGTTTTGAGCGAGCATCGAGCGCACGATGTCGGGCGCGCGCTCGAGCGCGCCCGGCACCTGTGATGGATCACTGGCGCCGCCCTGCGCCATGTGCGCGCGGCCTCCGCCCGTGCCGCCCGCGAGCGCGGCGACCTCGCGGACGAGCCTGTCCGCGCGTACGCCGCGGCTGAGCAAGTCATCGGTCACGATCGCGAGCAACACGACACGGCCCTTCTGCTGCGCGGCGAGGATCGCTGCACCGCTGTCCAGCCGCTCGCGCAGCCGGTCACCGAGCAGCCGCAGCTCATGGGCGTTCTCGGCGTCGATCTCTCGCGCGATCACGCGCGCCGCGTCGACCGATGTCGCGCCGTCGATCAGCTCCGTGATGACATCGGCGCTCCCGCTCTCTCGCGCGCGCTCGAGCTGACGCCGGAGATCGCGGTTCTCGGCGTTGAGCTGCTCGATGCGTGACGGCAGCGCATCGGGTGCGGTCCGCGCGGCCTCGGCCGCCCGCTCGAGCAGCGATTCCCGCTCGACCGTGCGCCGCCACGCCTCCGTGCCGGTCACCGCCTCGATGCGGCGGATCCCCGCGGCAATGCCGGACTCGCTGACGACGCGGAACAGGCCGATCTCCGCGGTGTGCCGCACGTGCGTGCCGCCGCACAGCTCGATGCTCACGCCCGGAACGACCACCATCCGCACGACGTCGCCGTATTTCTCGCCGAACAGCGCCATTGCCCCGCGGGCGACGGCATCGGGATACGTCGTCTGCTCGATGCGGACATCGTAGTCCTCGAGGATCGCGAGGTTGACCTGCTCCTCGACCGCCCGGATCTCAGCCGACGTCAGCGGCCGCGGCTGCGCGAAGTCGAAGCGCAGCCGGTCCGGCGCCACCAGCGACCCGCGCTGGACCACGTGCTCGCCGAGCACCGAACGCAGCGCCGCGTGCAGCAGATGCGTCGCGGTGTGGTTGCGCATCGTATCGTGACGCACGGGCCGGGTCACGGACGCGTGTACGGGCAGCGGCGTATCACTCGAGGGCAGCTCGCCGTCGACGTTGCCGAGCACCGCGACGTGGCCGCCGACGCGGCGGACATCGTCGACCGTGACGCGCCAGCCATCGCCTTCGACCACCCCCTCATCACTCACCTGGCCGCCGGCCTCCGCGTAGAACGGATTCCTGCGCAGCCGGAGCGCCACGCGGCCATTCTCGGGGCGCAGCCCGATCACGTCCGTATCGACCGCCAGCTCGCGATAGCCCACGAACTCCTGCTCGGCGCCAGGTTCGATCTCGATCCAGCCCTCGGCCAGCGAATGATGCGCCGCACCACCCGCCGCGCGGCGATCCTGACGCGATCGCTCGCGCTGCACGTCGAGCGCGCGCTCGAACGCTTCGACGTCGACCGCGTAGCCGCGCTCGCGCGCGATCAGCTCCGTCAGGTCGAGCGGGAACCCGTGCGTGTCGTGCAGCCAGAATGCCTCCTCACCGCCGATGACCGGCGCCACATCGTCACCGTTGCGGATCGCGGTAAGGCGCTCGGCCGGGAGCGGCGGTGCGATCTCATCGAACCGCGCCATGCCCGCATCGATCGTGGCGAGGAAGCGTTCCTCCTCGTCTCGGGTCACACGCAGGATGTGGTCGCGCCGGAGCCGCAGCTCATTGTACGTCTCGCCCATCAGCTCGATCAGTCGCTCGACGACGTCAACCAGTGTCGGCTCGCGGCGGTCCAGCAGCCAGGCGTGGCGTACCGCGCGGCGCAGGATCCGCCGCAGCACGTAGCCGCGACCCTCGTTCGAAGGAAACACGCCGTCCGCGAGCAGGAAGCCCACCGCGCGGGCGTGGTCCGCCAGTACGCGATACGACACGCCGCTCGGCGCCGCGGCGTCGTACGGCACGCCGACGACCTCCTCGGCCCGTGTGATGAGTGGCACGAACAGATCGGTCTCGTAGTTCGATTCGACGCCTTGCAGCACCGCGGCGAGGCGCTCGAGCCCCGCGCCCGTGTCGATCGACGGCGCCGGCAGCGGCGTCCTGGTACCGTCCGCCGCACGATCGAACTGCATGAACACCAGGTTCCACAGCTCGAGGAACTCGCCACGTTCGCCGCGCTCGACGAACTCGTCGACCGGCAGATCGGTGCCGAGCTCGGGCACGGGACGCAGGTCGTAGTGCAGCTCCGAGCACGGGCCGCACGGCCCGGTCTCGCCCATCTGCCAGAAATTGTCCTTGTCGCCGAGCCGGAAGACGCGCTCGGGCGGCAGTCCGGCCACCTCCTGCCACAGCGCGGCCGCCTCGTCGTCGCTGTAGTGCACGGTGGCCCACAGCCGCTCGCGCGCGAGCCCGTACTCGACCGTCATCAGCTCCCACGCGAAGCGGATCGCATCACGCTTGAAGTAGTCACCGAACGAGAAGTTGCCGAGCATCTCGAAGAACGTATGGTGCCGGCGCGTAACGCCGACCTCCTCGAGGTCGTTGTGCTTGCCGCTCACACGCAAACACTTCTGGGATGTGACCGCCCGTGGTACGGGCGGCCGCTCCTCGCCCAGGAACAGGCGCTTGAACTGCACCATCCCGGCGTTCGTGAAGAGCAACGTCGGGTCGTCAGCCGGCACCAGGTTCGAGCTCGGCCGGATCTCGTGACCGTGCCGTGCGAAATAGTCCAGAAAACGCTGGCGGATCTCTGCGGCCTTCATCGTCGAATGGGTGCGCGTTTCTTCGTCGCGTTCAGATGACCGGAATATACCC
>JBOHRM010000849.1:0-3026 GCA_050732715.1 Longimicrobiales bacterium | reverse complement strand
GAACGGTGGTACCATGCACTCGAGCGCGGCGTCGGTGAGCTCCGCGACCACCTGCAACCGCGAGCCGAGCCGCCTTTGCTCGAGTTCGAGGTACGTGCGCGTGAACGACCACTCGTCCTCGACATAAACGAGGTCGCTGTCGCCGCGATCGAGCGCGTAGCGCAGCAGCGAGCCGAGCTGCTCGATCGCCCGCTCGGCGGCGTCGGCGTCGTGGCGGACCAGCGCGCTCAGCGAGTGCAGCGAGTTGAACAGGAAATGCGGGTTCAGCTGCGACCGCAAGGCGACGAGCTGCGCGCGTACGGCCGCGGCCTCGGCTCGCGCGGCCGCGAGCTGCTGCGCGCGCAGCCGCCGCAGCGTGCGAATCAGATAGCACGCGACCGCGACCACCGCGTAGAGCAGCACGTATAGCGCGAACGTCCACACCGCGGCCGTCGCCATCACCCGTGCGGCCATGGTGGCGCCCGCCGCGATCCACACCCAGGCGTAGAGAGCGATGACGCAGAATCCGGCGTACGCCGCGCCGAGCAGCACATGCAGAACGAAAAACCGCCAGCGGCGGCGCTCCGGCAACCGGTATCGGCCGGAGAGCCGCCACACGCCGGCGCCTGCGACGGCGGCGACGCCCATCGTCACGGCGCTCGAGGTCATCCCCTCGAATAGCGTGGTGTACCCTTGCGCCACGAGGATCAGCGCGTAGACCGCGGCCGCCAGCGCCCAGGCGAGCGTGTAGCCGATCCAGCCGATGACGGTGCTCATTCGTTCAATCAGCGGTCGAGCGCGGGGAGAAGCTCATGGCGAACCCAGCCGTTGTCAGGTTCGATCTCGAGCGCCTTGATGTACGCCTCGCGCGCCTCGGCTTCGCGGCCGGCACGGGCGTGGACTTGACCGAGCCATATGTACACCTCCGCCCGACCCCAGGCCGGCAGCGGCGGCGCGGGCGAGTCCTCGATGAACAGCGACGCGGCACGCTCGAGGTACCGCTGCGCGCGATCGAGACCGCCGCCGAACATGCCTGGTGTGAAGATCGCACCAATGCCGCGCAGCAGCCAGACGCGCGGGTTGTCGGGCCCGCGCTCGACGGCGCGGTCCATCACGCTGCCGGAGCGCGGGCCGAGCGTCATGGCGCGGATCGGATTCGAGCCGATGCGCTGGCCCAGCACGGCGGACAGCAGCGCGAGCGTCTCCGGCATCTCGTGTGTCTCGGCGGATGCCTCGAGCGACCCCTGTGACGCGCGCAGCAACTCGCCGACGTCCTGGTTCCACCGTCCCATGCGCAGCGTGGCCTCGCGGTAGAGCGCATAACCCTGGTAGTGGAGGAGCAACGCATCGTCAGGATAGGCGGTCAGCGCGCGCTCGAGCAGGACGCGCACGGCCGCGAACCGCGTCGTGTCCGCCGTCAGGTTCGCGGCCTCGATCTCGCGTCGCGCCGAGTCGGCCCACGGCGCGGCGCTCGTCAGCTCCTGCGCGGTCGCGGCCGACGCGCACGTGGCGAGCACCGCGAATGCGATCGAGAGAGAGTTCTTCATGGTCTCTAGCCTTGGCGGTTCGCGCCTGCCCCCGCGGTCAGAACGTGATCGATGCGCCGAAGTAGATCGAGCGCTTGAACTGGCTGCGTACGGGGATGCGCTCGGTGTAGTCCTCGCTGTAGCGGTAGCCGAACAGGTTCTCGCGATCGAGCGCGTTCGTCAGGCCGAGGAAGAGCACGGTCAGGTCGGCGCCGGTGATCGAGAGCAGGCGGCTGACCGAGAGGTCGAGCCGGCGGAAGTCGGGCAGCCGCTCGGCCATCGGCTCACCGTATTCCGGGACCCAGATGTCGCGCTCGACATCGTGCGTCGCGCTCAGCACCGGCGTGACCGGCCGGCCGGTCGATGCGCGATACGCCGACGCAACCGTCCAGCTCGAGCCGAACCGTTGCTCGAGCACGATCGAGCCGACGCGCGAGACCTCGAACGGCGATCGCGCCTCGATGCCGGCGTCCGGGTCCGTGCGCCGCGCGCGGATCCAGCTGTACGCCGCCCGCCCGCCGAAGCCACCGATGGCCGGCCAGCGCAGGAAGAGGTCGACGCCGCGGCTCGAGCCCGTGCCCCCGCGCGCGACGTCGTTCGACCGCGTCCACTGCGCGAGGTCGCGATACGTCTTGACGTACGCCTCCGTTCGCAGGAGCAGCTCGCCCGATCCGGCCTGCGCGCCGAGAATCCAGTGCACAGCCCGCATCGGGCCGAGCGCCGGATCGCCGACGTCGGGCTCGAAGAAGAACGGCGCCGGCGCCTGGTGATACATGCCCCAGGCACCGGTGACCGTGATGGCGCCGGTCAGCCGGTACGCCGCCGCGAGCCGCGGATCGAGCGTCCACCGCCCGGTCAGCGACGAGTGGTCGGCGCGCGCGCCGGCGGTCACACGCAGCCGGCCGGACGCCGACGCGTCTGCCTCGGCGAACGTGCCGACGCGCTCGCCGCGTATACGCGAGTCGAAGCTCGAACGCGGCGCACCGGGCTCGACGTCATGGTCGTCCTCGGGAAGGCTGCCGCGGAACCGCGAGGTGCGGCGCTCGAGATCCGCACCGGCGGTGAACGTCCAGCCGGACGAGGTCTCGATCGCCGCGTGCGCGCGCAGCTGATCAACGCGTTCGGTCGCCTCGAGCACGAACACGCCGAAACTCTGCTCGCGGCCCGCGCCCGCCGTCGACACGCTGATCGACGGACGCACAGCGCCGAGCCGATCGCGCCATGAGGCGACCATCATGTCGTGCCGCTCGTCTGCCTCGAACGCGCCGCTGTACGAAGGCTCGTCGACGACGACGCCGAGCTGGTTCCACTGATCGATGGCGAAGACCTTCAGCTCGCCAACGTCGCCATAGGACCAGATCACGCTCGCGCTCAGGTCCCGGCCTTCCGGCACGTTCGTGAAGTCGGACATCGTGCCGTTCACGTCGTAGAGCAGTCGCGTGTGGCTGCGCGTTGCAGTCGCGTGCGCGCCCCAGCCGCCGGGAAGTGGCACGCTCGCAGATCCCGAGAGGGCCGCAAGCG
>JBOHRM010000848.1:0-10696 GCA_050732715.1 Longimicrobiales bacterium | reverse complement strand
ATTCCGGTGAGGGTGGACGCGACGAGCGTGAACGCGAGCACGCTGCCATTGATCTCGATCTGACCCGTGCGCGGCGTGAAACGCGAGACGAAGCCGATCAACAGGTCGATCGAGAGCCACCCGAGCACGAGGCCCCCGCCGCCGCCCGCCAGTGCGAGGATCACGCTCTCGGTGAGCAGCAGCCGCGCGAGCCCGCCGTGGCCGGCGCCGAGCGCGGCACGAACCGCCAGCTCGCGTTCCCGCCGGATCGACCGGGCCAGAATGAGGTTCGCGACGTTCGCGCACGCGATGATCAGGACGAGCGCCGCCGTGGCGGTCAGTGCCAGCACCATCGGCCGTGCCTGAGCGACCAACTCGTCCCGCAACGGCAGTACGCGGCCCGTGAAGCCGGTGAGGCGCTGGTACTCCTGCGGGTGCGCGTCGGCGAACGAGCCGGACACCGCCGCGACCTCACCGGCCGCGTGGGTCACCGAGGTGCGCGGCGCGAGCCGACCCAGGACGTGCAGGATCGCGAAGGAGCGGTGCCCCTCCGAGAGGTCGACGGCGGCCGAGGCACGAAACGGACACGCCGACGTCGGCATATAGACATCGTTCGACCTCGGGTACTGCGGGTACGACGGCAGCACACCCACGACCGTGTGCGTGCGGTCGTTCATCTCGAGCGTCCGCCCGAGTACACCGGGGTCGCCGCCGAACTTCTGCATCCAGTAATCGTGGCTGAGCACGAGGACCGGATCGGCGCCCAGATCGTCATCGCCGTCGATGAACGTACGGCCGTGCAGCGGCGGGATGCCGAGCATGCTGAAGAAGTTGGCCGAGACGACACCGGTATCGACGCGGTCCGGCTCACCCTGATTCAGCAGGGTGAACGACATCGAGTGGTACTCGATGAGGTCGCGCACCGCGCGCAGCCGCGCGCTCAGCTCCTGCAGCTCCGGGATCGAGACGCCCGCATCCTCGACCGCCGCGGCGGGCGCGAAGTGCTCGATCACCACCAGCTCGCGGTCCGCCTGGAACGGCAGCGCCTTGAAGAGCACGCCGTCGACTACCGAGAACATCGCCGTGTTCGCGCCGATGCCGAGCGCCAAGATCGACACCGCCGCCGCCGTGTACCCTGGTGACCGGCGCAGGGCACGGAGCGAGAACCGCGCGTCCCGCAGCAGCGCGGATCCGATCGCACTGCCATGGCCGCGCGCGTGGCGCGGCTCCGCATCGACGTTAAGCCGTTGCTCTGGTCGGATCGACATGTAGCGCACTCCCGTATAGGACATCGTAGCCCTGCTAGAATAGGACATCGTAACCCTGCTCGATCAGGGTGAGCGAACGATATCCGTTCCAGGCGCGCCCGTATTGTACGATCTTTACCTGCCGCGGTCGTATCCTTCGCCAGCACGGACCGCTCAACACGCGCTCACTCCTGCCTGAGCACGCGCGCCGGATCCACACGGGTGGCGCGCCAGGCCGGAATCCAGCAGGCGACGAGGGCGACGGCGGCGAGTACGGCGGGCGCGAGCAGGAACGTGGTCAGGTCGCGCGCGCCCACGCCGTACAGCAGCGACGCGAGCATCCGCGATGCTGCGAGGGCGCCCGCGACGCCGAGCGCGAGACCGAGCCCCGCGATCACGGCGCCCTGCGTGAGCACCATCGTCAGAACGCCGCCCGCGTCGGCGCCGAGCGCCATACGGATCCCGATCTCCTGCCGTCGCTCCGCGACCGAGTAAGACATGAGGCCGTACGTGCCGATCGCGGCGAGCGTGAGCGCGATCGCGGCGAAGCTGCCGAGCAAAAGTGTGAGGAAACGGGGCTGCGCAATCGATCCGTGCAGCACGCGGTCCATGCCCTGCATGTTCGCGAGCGGCAGTGACTCGTCCAGCGCCGCCATCTCGCGGCGCACGGCCGGCGCGAGCGAAGCGGGCGTTGTCCCCGCGCGCAGCACGACGTTCATTGTGCGTGGCGCGGCGCCTACCACCTGTGGGTAGTGGAAGTAGACCTCCGTGCCGGTGCGCTCCTGCAGCCGACCCTGCTTCACGTCCTTCACGACACCGATGATCGTGAACCACGGGTTGTCACCGCCCGGGCGCAGACGCCGCCCGATCGGGTTGCTGTCCGCGTAGTAGAGGTTCGCCAGCGTCTCGTTCACCATCACCACGGGACCCGCCTCCCGCCCATCCTGCGGGCCGAACGTCCGCCCAGCCAGCAGCGGAATCCTCATCGCCTCGAAGTAATTCGTTGTGACGAACTGGTAGTAGTCCGTGCTGTTGGGCGGTCCGTCCTCCGTGGGCGTGTAGCCCTCGAACTCGAAGTCGATCGCGTCGACCGCCCGGCGCGTCGGAAGTCCGCTACCTGTTCTGGTCATGGTGGCTGTCGCAGCGCGCACGCCGGGCAGCGCACCGAGTCGTTGCAGGCTGCGCTCGATGAACGTCTCCCGCGCCGGCCAGTCCGGGTACGTCGCCGCCGGCAGGAACATCTCGAACGTCAGCAGGTTGCGCGCGTCGAAGCCGGGGTCGACCTCTTGCAATGCCGCGAAGCTGCGCAGCATCAGGCCCGAGCCCACAACCAGCACCACCGCGAGCGCGACCTCCGACACGACCAGCGACCGCCGCAGCCGTTGCCGGCCGGCGCCCGCCGTCGTCCGCAGCCCGCCCTCGCGCAGCGCCGAGTTCATCGTACGTGCCCGCAGATGGAAAGCCGGCGCCAGCCCGAACAGCAGGCCCGTGAACAGCGACACGAGCAACGTGAACGCGAGCACGCTTCCGTCCAGCGTAACCTCGTCCGCCCGGGGAATGCTCTCCGGACTCGTCGCCAGTAGTGCGCGCACGGCCGCCCAACCCAGGGCGAGACCCAGGCCGCCACCCAAGAGCGACAGCAGCGTGCTCTCCGTGACGAACTGGCGCAGCAAGCGGACCCGGCCCGCCCCCAGTGCCGCTCGCACCGCGATCTCCCGACCGCGACCTTCCGCTCGCGCGAGTAGCAAGTTGCCCACGTTCGCGCACGCGATCAGCAGCACGAACCCCACCGCGCCGAGCAGCATGAGCAGTGCGGGACGAATCCCTCCGATTAGGTCCTCGTGCAGCGGCCGCAGGAACAGCTCGTGGACGTCCGGCCTCAGCACGTGCCGCCTATCCGAAGTCTCATCCGCCCACCGCTGGACTAGCCCCGCGAGCTCTCGTTGCGCCTGCTCGGCCCGTACACCCGAACGCAGTCGAGCGATCAGGTTCAGGTAATGGTTGCCAGGGTGGCCCAGGTTCGCCGGATCCAGCTGCGCCGGGACCCACGCTTCGACGCCGGCCTCTGCCACGTCGTAGCCGGGCGGCATCACGCCCACGACTGTACTCGGTGCGCCGTCCACTTCCACGGGGCGGCCGATCACGCCCGGGTCGCCGTCGAATCCGCGCCGCCACAGCCCGTGGCTCAGCACCACCGCGGCCCGCCCGTTTGCGATGTCTTCTTCCTCTGTGAACGTCCGGCCCAGCAGCGGGTTCACGCCCAGCGCACGGAACAGATCCATGGTCGCGAACGCCGACGTCACCCGCATCGGAGACTCACCATCACCTAGGCTGATCATCCCGGTCCGATACGCGCCGATCGCATCGTACGACCTCGCCCGCTCCCTCAGCTCCATGTACTCCGGCGCCGAGATCCAGTACTCGTCGAGGCCGCGGTCGGCGCCCTGACTATAGATCGCTACCAGCCGATCCGGCCGCGCGTACGGCAGCGGCTTCAGCACCACCCCGTTTACGACGCTGAAGATCGCGCTGTTCGCCCCGATCCCCAGCGCAAGCGTCAGCACCGCCACCGCCGTGAAGCCCGGGCTCTTACGCAGCGTGCGCGCCGCGTACTTCACGTCCGAAACGAACTCGCTCATCTCCATCCCCGCCTTTCGTGATCGTGCGGACATTCCGCCCATATGCCGCCGTCTTACTCGCTCTCGAAGCATGGGCGGCAACGACCGCAGCGCCTCGCGCCGGTACCACGTGTCCGCTCGGCGCCGACCCACCGACACCACCCGGGCCGCATGTTCCTCGCTCAGATCGTCCAGCAAGGACTCACGGTCCTCCGCCGGTGACACCAGTGACAGCACGGCTCGGCTCAACGCGGGCGGCGTCGGGCGATCGTCCGGCCCGGACCAACCCGGGCCACTAACCGGCCGTCCGTTCAACGCGCGCCCCCGGCTTCGGGACTTATGTCCAGGCCATTCATCATCCGTTGCAGTCCCATCACGGACCCGGCCAGCGCGCCCCGCCCACTCCGTGTCAACGACACCAGCTTCCGCGACCGGCCGCCTCTCACCGGCAGCGGCTCCGAGTAGCGGAACCCGACCAGGCCCTTCTCCTCCAACCGTGCCAGCGTGGCGTAGATCGCACCCATCGAGACTTTGCGCCCACCCCGCGTCTCGATCTCCCGCCGGATCGTCACGCCGTACGCGTCCTCGCCCAGCCGCGCTACCGCCAATAGCACGTAGAGCTCGAACTCGGCGAGGGATTGTCGTTCGGTCATGATATATTAGACATACAACCAAACAGAAATCGGTGCAAGGCGATGGAGGTGCCGATCTCCAACGCGCCGCCGTCGGCCGCGACCTTCAGCTCCCGCGAATGTTGAGCGCTCGCGGCCCAGGCGCCCCCAGGTGGGAAATGCCGACCGACATTGTTTCCCACCGCGACATGTTTTCGCCCGATCGCGCCATGGAGTCGCCCGCTCTATCCGACCACTCTCTTGGGCGCGGACTGGTCTCCTTCAAGTTCCCTTGTTGTAGCACTTCTGCTACATTACGGAGGGCCGGCGCATGCCCACAGTCGTGCAGGATGGCGAGTTCACCTTCGCGGTCCACACCAGGGAGCGACCGTTCGAGCCGCCGCACGTGCATGTTCGGTTCGGAGGAGAGGAGGTCAGGATAGAGCTCGGGGCTGGCACTTTCATGGACCTGCCACCGTCGGGAAGCGTCGGGCGATACGGGAAGCATTCAGGCGTAATGCTGACCCGATCCGACGGAGCTGGGACGAAGTTCACGGTCGATTGGAGGAACACTGGAAGTGAACGCTCGAGCGATGGCCTATGTGCAGGGCGGGGACAGGATGGTGACCGCGGCCCGGCTTACGTTGGATGGTCTCTACATCCGTTTCGCGGATGACCGCGAAGGCGTGATTCGTTTCGAGCACCTCGAGCTATCGGGTGAGCCTGACCACGTCATCCTTCCCGGTCCTTATGTAATCGAGGTTCACCTGGCCGATGGACGGGTGGAAGAGGTCCCTTGGGATTTTGCACGGCACTTTGCCGACGCAAGCTACCGCGAGCGATCCGTGGCGGTGGGGAGGCATGGCCGCCAAGTTTTCGGTGAACGGCTTCGCGTCCTCCGATCGCAGCAAGGCATCACGCAAGGCGAGTTGGCGGCGAGGGCGAAGGTGAACCGCGTGACGATTGCTCGGTTCGAGGCGGGCGAGCGCCTCCCTCGCTATCCAACGCTCCTCGCCCTTGCCAAGGGCCTGGATCTTCCCGTCGATCGGCTCCTGGTCGGCTGAGGCGGCGTGTCATCTTCCATGTCGTCGAACGTCCTTGCGCCGGGCTCGTTCATTGGCCGGGTCGACACGCAGTGGAAGACCGGACTGGTCGACCTGAGCGTCGTGGTCCACGATCACGCGCTCGACGTGCCGGTGCACGCACACGAGCGGATGTTCTTCTGCGTGCTGCTGCGGGGCTCGTATCGCGAGTTCGTCGGCGATCGCACCATCGAGTACCAGCCGCTCTCGATCGTCTATCATCCGGAAGGCCTCGAGCACCACGATCACATCGGACCGGGTGGCGCCCGTTTCCTCACGCTCGAGGTGGCACCGGGCCTGCTCGGCGGCGAGCTGCGACGGCGGCGGCCGCTGAGCTCCGTGAGCGAGCTCGCCTCCGACACCGCCGTTTGGCGCATGCTGCGGCTATTTCGGGAGGCCAAGGCCGGCGGGATGATGCCGGTATCGCTCGAGGAACAGGCCGGCGAGCTCGTAGACGTGGTAGCGGGAACCGCTGCCGAGCATCCTCGGCGCAGCCCGTCCTGGCTCCCCCGCGTCGACGATTTCGTCGGCGAACACTTCCGTGACCCCGTGTCACTCGCCGACATTGCGGGCATCGCCGACGTTCATCCGGTCTACCTGTCCCGCGCGTTCCGTCATTTCCGCGGCCAGCCGATCCGCAGCGTCGTGCACCAGCGCCGCGTCCGGTATGCATGCGAGCTCCTGCAGCGCACCGATCGATCGCTCGCGACAATCGCCGTTGACGCAGGATTCTTCGATCAAAGCCATATGACACGCATGTTCCGGCGCGTCACCGGCATGACGCCCGGCCGCATCCGGCACTTGCTCGCCGGCGTCGATCGAGATCAGGACTGAAGTGCCATCCTGCGGGCCGAACCTGTCCGGCGAGCAGCTGAATGTCCAGCGCCTCGAAGCGATTCGTGGTCCGAACGCCGGTGGCCTACGAGCGAGTCGGCCGGGGCAGTTCAGGTAAGCACGCCGTCGGCGAGCGCGAAACGCCGCGGATAGCTCAGGTGGTGTGAGGCTTCCTGCGTGGGCTTTGTAGCTCCACTCGCTTCCGTGGGCGGCCTCCCTTGTGGCCGTTCGCACGCGCCGCGCGAGCCTTTGCTTCGCTTCTCGCGCGACCGCCGGCCCGGCCGAGCTCCTTGAAGAATGGCGTGCGGCCGAACGCCCCCACGAGTAAGCCCAGAACCGCCACATCGGCGTTGAGCTCGTCCCAGATCAGTGCCTCGCCGCCGGCATCGACCTTCAGCGTCCGCAACTGTCGCGCGCTCGCGCCCTCCAGACCCTTCACCGCCATCGGGGGGAACGCGACACGGAATCCATTCGCAAAGTCGGTTTCAATCAAACCGGTACGCTCGTTATAGGATGCACCCACGATTCTCGTCGGCGAACGAAGAGCCTCGCGGCCGCGCTCGAGCGCTTCCTTGAACTGCCGACGAAATTCATCCTCTGAAATGGGTAGCTTGGTCATCGTCCTTGCACCTCCTTCCAGTACTCGATCAATTCCGCCAATGCACCCTGCGCAATCTCGAGCGCGCGCCGCACATTGCTCGGACTCACCGTACCTCGGATCTCTCGCACCGCCACCGGATCCGATAGCCAAATGATCACCTCGGCGCCGCCGCCTTTCACAGCGTGCACGTGGGCAGGCTCGTGGTCACGGAAATACATCCGAAAATCGAACCCCTCGCAGCGAAGTACGATCGGCAATATAACCGGACCGCTTGGGTTATGCAATCGTTGCTGGCCACACCAATGGGTCCGGATGGGCGGCCGGGCGCTGAGACAAGCGTATTACGCGTTTGGGGGCATTGGAATGGTCGAATGGGTCATTTTCGGTGAACGCGTCGTTCGCGCGGCAGCAGAATGCACGGCGAGGCAGAGCGCGCCGAGGCCGATGATCGTTGTGACCACGAGGATTGCCGGCCCGAGGAACGGGATCAGCTCGGCGTACGATCTCCCCGGGCTCCAGACGGTCGATGGCATCGCCGTGGTCGAGGGCAACTATCCGAGCAAGGGGGGCATCGGCGAGCGGGGCGCCTGGTTCAGGGACAGCGAGGGCAACTTGTTCGGCATAGGCCAACCGTTAGTTCAGGCCGAGGCCGTGAAAACGCGCGCGGAGACCGAGCCAGAAGCTTCGGCCGAGCGACTCGAGCTGTGAGCTCCGGCTCGAGTTGGCTGTAGCGTTCTGATCAACGCCGGAGCGGCAGTTCGTGGCTCAATAGCCGAAGAGCCGTGGCAGCCACAGGCTCAGCCATGGCACGTAGGTGACGAGCATGAGGGCCGCGATCATGGCGACGAACAGCGGGAGCAGCGGGCGGACGACCGTTGCGATGCGGGTCTCGGCGACGCCACAGCCGATGAACAGCACCGTGCCGACGGGCGGCGTGCAGAGGCCGATGCACAGGTTCAGCACCATGATGATGCCGAAATGCGTGGGGTCGATGCCGAGCGCGGTGACCACGGGCAGGAAGATCGGTGTGAAGATCAGCACTGCCGGCGTCATGTCCATGAACGTGCCGACCGCGAGGAGGATCACGTTGATGAACAGGAGGATCAGGATCTTGTTGTCGGTGAGCGCGATCAGGCTCTGCGCCACGTTTTGGGGGATGTTCTCGTAGGACAGGATCCAAGACATGCCGAACGACGCGGCGATCAGCAGCAGAACGACGGCGGTGGTCGAAGCGGAGTCGAGCAGGATGCGCGGCAGATCGCGCACGCGGATCTCGCGGTACAGGAATCCTAGGATCAGCGTGTAGAGCACAGCGATCGCGGCGGCTTCCGTGGCGGTGAACACGCCGCCGACGATGCCGCCCATGACAATGGCGAGCAGCAGGAGGCTGGGCACGGCATCGGCGAACGCACGTGCGGCGGCGCCGAAACGGATGCGCTCGGCACGCCGGTACTTGCGGCGCCACGCCATTACGCCGGCCACGAGCATCAGGGAGAGTCCCACGATTACGCCCGGCACGTAACCGGCCAGGAACAGTGCGGCGATTGACACGCCGCCGGACGCGAGTGAATAGACGATCAGAATGTTCGATGGCGGGATGATCAGTCCAGTGGTCGCCGAAGTGATGTTGACGGCTGCCGCGTAGTCACGGTCATAGCCCTGCTCCTTCATGTGCGGTGTGAGCACGCCGCCGATCCCGGAGGCGGCGGCAACCGCGGATCCGCTGATCGCGCCCATCAGCATCGCGGCGAGGATGTTCACGTGCGCGAGCGCGCCGGGCAGCATCCCGAGAACCGCCTGTGCGAAGGCGATGAGCCGGCGCGCAATGCCGCCGTGATGCATGAGCTGGCCGGCGAGAATGAAGAACGGGATCGCGAGCAACGTGAACGAGTCGAGCCCCGTCGCCATCCGCTGTGCCATCGTGACCACGCTCGGCTCGGGCAGGATCGTGAGCAGCATGGTGACCACCGTCGCGATGCCGATGCAGAACGCCACCGGCACGCCGATCGCCAGCAACGCGGCGGTCGAGAGGCCGAGCACCAGAACGTGGTTCCACTCCATCGTCTTTTCGGTTCCGAGTTCCGAGTTCCGAGTTCCGGGTTCCGGGTTCCGGGTTCCGAGTCCGGGGCCCGAGTCCGGTTGACTGCCCGCGCTGCTTTCGCCGCTTGGGTGCGCGCGCGTCGTCGTTCCGGACAGTCTACTCCTTCGTCGCGATGGCTCGCTCCGCGAAGCGAGGCTCGTGCGGTACGGGCTCGTCAACGCCGTGCACGGCGTCTCGGCGGTGCTCACGGATGTGGCCCGCGAGAAAGAAGAGCGAGTAGAATACGATCAGCGCGCCGCTGATCGGCAGCGCGAGATAGACGTAGCCGAGCGGGACGCGGAGTGCGGCCGACGTCTGCTCGAGCATCAGCGTGAGCGAGACGAGACGCAACCCGCCGATCCCCATCACGAACAGCGCAAAGAGCAGCACGAGCGCATCGATGCCGATGTTGAGGATGAGGCGGGCACGGCCTGTGAGGTGGTTCGGCAGCAGATCGATCGCCAGGTGCATGCGTTTGCCGAGCGCGTAGCCGGCGCCGAGCAGGCCGATCCAGATCAGGAGATAGCGGGCGAGCTCGTCCGTGTATTGGCTCGGGCTGTCGAGCACGTAGCGCGTGAACACCTGCCACAGCACGTTGAGCACCGCGAAGCCCATGAGCGCGGCCAGCAACCACCCGAGCGCGATATCGACTCGATCTTTGATGCTCACACGTTGCATTGTGCTCCCCAGGGTGCCCCCGCTATCGGAGCACCGTCCTCACGGCGAAGCGAGCGGTACGAGCGTCACCGGACCGAGCAGTCCTGACGGCCGCACCGGCCAATTCGACGCGTCGAACGGCCGGTAATCGATATCGACGAAGTTGATGTCGTGGAAGATCTTCCACTGGACGCCGCGACGGTCGAGGTCGCGGATCCGGTTGGCGGTGAGGTTCGTCACCTCGATGTCGAGCTCGTTGCCCGACACGCGGAGCGGCCCCGTTTCGATGTGGAACGGCCGGGCGAAGAGCGTGCCCAGGTCTCGGCCGTTCAGCCGCACGCGCGCGCTCTCCGCGACCCGGCCGAGGTCCAACAGGTAGTTGTCCGCGGGCGCGCCGGCCGCGGGCGCATCGAAGCGAATCGTGTAGCGGGCAGTGCCGGCGAACCGCTCGACATCGGCTTCATCGCGTTCGGTCCATGACGCGAGGGAGTCGGTGCGATACGGTGCGGGCAGCGTCGGGCCGCCGTCGATGAATTCAACCGACCACTCGCCTCGAATCGGGACCGGCCCGTTCGTGCCGGCAGTCACGGCCTCGGCCGCCTCTCTTCGCTGCGTGGAGGCGGCGATCGGAGCTCGGTACCGCCACGGTTCGGGTGTGCTGCCCCGCTCACTGGCGTTGCTGGATCCGAGCACGCGCAGCACGAGCGATGCTCCGGGCTCGAGCTGGAGGTAGACGTCCGTCCCTCGGTCCGTGGCCCGCGAGCGGGCGAGGCCGGCGCGGCCATCGAGCGGGTCCATGATGATGACGGCCTCCGCGGCGATCGCGATCGGTACCCAACCGTCGATCGTCTCCGTGCCGGTGTGGCGTATGAAGTAGGTGTGGCCGTCCGCATCGCGCCGCCGGATCAGCCGCACGCCGTGATCGACGATCGGCTCGCGTCGCGCGCCCGCCGCTCGCAGCAGCGGCTCGATCCGGTCGGCGGCGAG
>JBOHRM010000847.1:0-3437 GCA_050732715.1 Longimicrobiales bacterium | reverse complement strand
CGCCTTGCTCCGCACGCGCTTCGGCGCGCTCGGCATCATCATAACGTCGATGACGGACCCCTAGAGACGCCATCGCCTCTGTCCGCGGCCGGCATCAGCTCATCGCGTGACGGGATCAGGCGATCTGCCTTCCAGGCTGCGATCTCGAAGGTCGCGGCCGCACCCGTCGCGGTCGCGCGAAACGTCGTCGTCTCATCGCCGTAGACGCGAATCTGCGCGAGCGCCGTGCCTTGCGCGTCGTACGCCGTCAGCGTGCGCTCGGGCTCGCCCAGCTCGGCCCCCTCCGGAGCGAAGCCCTGGGCCTGTAGGTCGGCCAGCTCGGCGAGGATCCCATTGAGCGCCGCGGCGGCCGCGGCCCCGCTGTCATCAATGCGCCAGCTGGCGTCATCGCGCTCGAGCGCATACGTCGCGCCGTCCCGCGTGATCTCGATCCGGGCCACTGCCGTGGTGTCGACCCGAACGATCGTCCGATCCCGCCAGTCGTATGCCGAACGAGACACGGGCGTGCGCAGGTCCGTGCTCACAGCGAACGTCTCGACTTGGCCGGGCAGTCGGACGTACACGGTCCCGGCGCTCGAGCCCGTCTCACCGACCAGCAGCGTGGTGACCGCGCCGCCCGCGTCCTCGAGCTCGAGCGTGAACGCCTCGCTGCTATCCACACCGAGCCGCGCGTGATTGGCCGGGTTCACCGCCGCCAGCTGCACGATTCTCGCCTCCGCCAGCGCGGTCTCGAGCCGGTTCACCGCGGCCGAGTCTGCGGCGTAGCCGTCAACGGTCCAGCGGTTCGCCGATTGGTTCAACTCGACGGCTTCGCCATCGGGCCCGCTCATCCGTACCGCGACCAGCTCGGAACCGCGCACGCTCTCGAGCGCAACCTCGAGCGCGTCGCCCATCAACGCGCCGCCGTCCGAGGGACGGCGCGCGAACATCGCGCTCGCGGCATAGACCAGCACGAGCCCGGCGACGACGATCAAGACCATCCGGAGCGCCTTCTCGCTCATCGGATCACCTCCTGCCAGCTTCGATCACTCAGTCGCCGACGCTGCATCACGCGCGTTGCGCCGAACGCGACGAACAGCAACGGCACACCGATCAGGTTCGCCCACTTCAGCGCGGCCTGTCCGCCCTCGGACTCGAAGACGAGCGGCGGCGGCGTCCTGTCCTTCGAGCGGATGCCGATCAGCGCTTCGTCCTGCGCGAGCCAGTCGACCGCGTTGGCGGCGAAGATGACATTCTGCGGATTGTTCTGCGCGAAGCCGTCGGTCAGGAATTCCGCGTTGCCCACCACGACGAGGCGGCCGCGGTCAGCCGGTGCGCCGCCCTCGTCGCCGGCGGCTCCCTCCGTGTCCGTGCCTGCGTCGATCGCGGCGGCGACGAGCTGCTGCGCGAGCTCGGCCCTCGTCGGCCTGATCTCGAACTCGGGCATGATCGGGCTGCCCGCCGGCCGGCGTCCCGCCATCTGCGTCGTCTGCCACAGCGGCTGAACACGTGCGGAGTCGACGATCTCGAGGGGCGTCGCCCACGCGAGCGCAAGCGCATCCAGGTTGCGCGTCAGCGTGTGGTCGCCGGCCGGCAGCGCGACGGGCCACAGCGGATACGACGCGATGATCGGGAAGATCCCTCTCCGGCCGAGTGAGACTTGCTGGTTCGATCGCAGGTCGTAGACGAGCCCCGAGCCGAGCCGCAGCCCCTGAGATTCGAGCAGTGATTCCAGACCGGTCGTCACCGGTCGTGACACGCCCATCTGTGGATCGATGCCGTTGCCGTCGAGCAGCAGTAGCGCCGCGCCGCCACCGTCGATAAATCCACGGATTTGTTCGACCGCGGCCTCGTTGAACGGTGTGTCGCCGCCGGCGACGACGGCGACGTCGAACGAATCGGGCGAAAGCCGCGAGACCGGGGCGGCCTCGGGCTGCAGCGCGGCCACGTCGGCGCTGTCGCTTTCTTCGTCGGGCGCGGCGGGCGGTTCCGCCGTCTGCTCGAGGTCGACGATCTCGACGTCGTAGTGCTGGCGCATCGCCTGCTGGAACGCCATGAACTGACGAGGCGGGCCGGCGGAGGAGGCGCCGGCGATGAACGCCATGCGCGGCGTCGTTTCTCTCGTCATCGACGCGATCATCGTGGTCAGTCGATACTCGAGATCTTGCGTTCGATCGACGACGGGGATGATCTCGCGTTCGTCCGCGTAGAGAACCGCGAGGCCAAACCAGCCGCGGCGGACCTGGAACTCGTCGTCACGGACCACGTTGAACTGGATCGGTTGGATGCCGAGCGCGCTCGCTTCCTCCGCGGCATCATCGCTCTCGTCGGGGTTCAGCTCCGAGATGCGCAGCTGTCCGCGGGATGCCCGCTGGTAGTCGGCGAGCAGGTCGCGCACATCGCGCAGCGTCAGCCCGATCTCTGGCGGCAGCTCGCGCGATACCACGAGCCGGACCGTGACGACGTCGTCGAGCGACTCGATCACGTGCTCGGTGCCTTGCGACAACGTGTACAGGTTGTCGGATGTCAAGTCGAGGCGCCCATGGATGCGTGCGCCCAGCAGGTTCAGCACCAGGACCGCCATCGCGATGCCCGCGACGCCGATGCGCAGCCGTCGCAACGCGCCGCGCACCGAGCTCAGCCGGCCACCGACCAGCAGCAGATAGGCGAGCGTGAGGAACAACGCCGCGGTGGTCAGGAAGTAAAGCAGGTCCCGAAGGTCGAGGACGCCGCGAGCGATGCCCTCGAAATGCGTGAGCACCGCGAGCTGGGTCACCGCCTGTGCGAGCACCGGCGGCAGGCCCATGAGCACGATCGGCAGCCCCGCCAGGACCAGCGTGAAGTTCGCCGCGACGGCGAGGATGAAGGCCGTGATCTGGTTCGCCGTCAGTGTCGACGTGAACAAGCCGATCGCCACGAGTTGGGCCGCGAACAGCGCGGCGCCGATGTACTGCGCGGCGATCATGCCGGCGTCGGCGTCCGAGACCACGAGCACGCCGAGCGCGGCCGGGACCGTGCCCGCGAGCGCGGCCATCACGAAGAGCCAGCTGCCGAGGAACTTGCCGGCAATGACGTCGGTCTCGGTCAATGGCTGCGAGATCAGCCACTCGAGCGTGCCGCTGCGCCGTTCCTCCGCGAACGAGCGCATAGTGATCGCAGGGACGAACACCGCGAACAGCCACGGCAGCAGCGTGAACAAGCTGCGCATCGAGGCGGCGCCCGACGCGTACAACGAGCGGAACGTCAGGAACAGCGCGAGCGCCAGGAACGCGACGACGAGGATGTACGCGGTCGCGTGGTCGAAGTAGCCGCGGAACTCTCGCCTGGCGACCGTCCGGATCTGTCTCATCGTCCCGCCTCCGCGCCACCGGCCGCCACGCGATCCGCCTCACTCGAGTCCGTCCGACCAGGAGATTCGGACGGAGGCGTTACCCCCTCTCCCCCCCGGGGGGGAGAGG
>JBOHRM010000846.1:0-4648 GCA_050732715.1 Longimicrobiales bacterium | reverse complement strand
ACTTCAAGGAGGGGGCAACGCTGTTACAGTCGATGCAGCGGCGGCCGAATGCACCAGCTTATTTCTGAGCGGGCCCTTAAGGCAAAGCGGCGCGGATCAGGAGCTCCGGGCGCGCCGCGGGTTCGGGGACTTCCTGACGTTTCGGTGGTCGCACGGTCTCGTTCGCACGCGAGCGGGCTGACGCAGGTGATTCAAGCGCGCGCCATCCGCCTGCGCCCGCGAACCGGCAACGCTCCGTCTCCTCGGATGCCGCTTCAGACGGCGAGCTCGCGCAAGGCGCGAACCGCCCTGGACTCCTTCAATACGTGCCCGCCGTGCGCGTCAAGTAGCTCGACAGCGGAAGATGGTTCTCGACCTTCCAGACGATCGCATCACCTTCCGCGAACTGGATCGGCGGACTCACGTAGAGGTCCCCCGAGCCGATCGGATCGGCGGCGAGACGCAGCTCTCCCGAATACGCCGAGAAACCCGCCGGAAGCGTGAACTGCCGCTTCGTCACGCTCGTCACCGTGCCCAACCGAACGTAGGACCCCGAAGGCCGCAACGCGTACACGTTGATGTCAGACCAGTTGTTGTTCTCGACGATCACCACGGTGGGAAGCGGACCGCCCTGGTCCGCGACCGAGCCGCCCGTCGTCGACGCACAGCCTATCACTGCCACCACGAGCGCGACACCCGCGATCGCGCCCATCTTTCGTTGCCTGGGCATACGGCCTCCGCACGAATTGCCGGGCCGCGCAGCGGCCCGGTCCACTCACGATAGGGGGTGGAATCGCTCTCACCTCCACCGCCGTGCGGGTGCACGCATCATGCCGCACTTACTGATGTAAATGGTTGTAATACAATATGCTTAGGACCTTTGTCATGTGCGTTGTGCGCCGCGGTCAGAACGAAAGGCGGTCCCATGCGATGCAAGGCGGCTCGAGGCTGCGCAGCCAGTCGAGTGCCGGATCGCCGATTGGCGCACCGGGCGGGGCGCCGGGTGTTTCGGCGCCCGTGTACTCGGGTCCAGGCCGCTCGAGGAACCGGCCGATGTCCCGCCGGAGCATGGCGAAGTGCGCGGCATCCGCGGCCGCCGTTTCCGCCGTTTCCTCGGTGCCGTTGGCGAAGGCGGCGGCGCTGCGCTCGAGGCGATGGGCAGCGAGCGCGCGGACCTGTGGCATCGCCGCGGCGCCCGCGAGGTCCATGACGCGGTCTATCACCACGCGCTGGACCGCACGGTTCACCTCGGCCTGGTACGCGTCCCCGATCTCGGCGGCGAACGTCGCGTCGAAGAGTCGGTCGAGTATTTCCTCGAGGCCCGGAAGCCCCGGATCGACCGCGTGCTGCTCGACGAGCCTGGCCGCACGCTCGGCGTCGAGCAGCGTCGAGAGGACGTGTTCGGCGGCGACCACGGCTGGCGTGATCGCATCGAACGTCGAACCTGTGTAGCGCGGAAACAGCTCGCGGTGGAAGCCGTAGCCCGAGGGCCGCGGCGGGATGAGGTCGAAAAGCGTCTGCGGCAGCACCAGCTCGGACGGGTGCAGCGTCACGAGCAGCGCATCGAGCGCCGCTCGCTGCTCATCGGCCGAGGCGCGTTGGATCGGCCGCCGGCCGTCGCCGCGGAACGCATAGATGTAGTGCGCGCCGCCGACGGCGGAGGCGGCGGCTTCGATCTGGTAGCGGTGGTGCAGATAGAGCGGCACCAGCGCCTCCTCGAGCATCGCGAGCGGGGTGCCGCGGCGGACCGCGTTCTCGCCGAACCGGCCGAGCGCCGCGCGCCGCACGTCCATCATGCGGTTCAGCTCGGCGCCGGCATCCGTGCCGTTCGCCCATTGATTGACGCGAGGATGCGCCTCGACGTCCTGATTCGTGAGGTAGCGGATGTCTCGTTCCCAGGCGTGGTCGAGGATCGAGTCGAGCGCGGCCCGTCCATCGACGCCGTCCGGGAAGTCGTGGTACCCCCAGGAGATCGCGACGCTATCCCACGCGCCTATGCCGAGCTGGTAGACGTTCGAGTAGTCCAGCGAACCGTCGGGTCGGAGTGTCACGAGCGGATGCGGGTAGTCGAGCACCGAGATGCGGCCCGCTTCGCTGGCGTAGTAATTGTGGCCGAGCCCGAGCGTGTGACCGACCTCGTGCGCGGCGAGGCGGCGGACGCGGTCGAGCGCCCACTCGGCGAGCTCGGGCGGCGTCTCGCTACCGGTCCGGTACGGCGAGAGCAGGCCTTCGGCGATCAGATAGTCCTGTCGCACGCGCAGCGAGCCGAGCGTGACCACACCCTTGATGATCTCGCCGGTGCGCGGATCGGTGACCGAGGCGCCGGTACTCCAACCGCGGGTCGAGCGGTGCACCCAGTTGATCACGTTGTAGCGGACGTCGTGCGAGCTTGCGCTATCGGGCAGCAGCTCGACGCGGAACGCATCGCGATAGCCCGCCGCCTCGAACGCCTGGTTCCACCAACTCGCGCCGTCGAGCAGCGCGGACCGGATCGGCTCGGGCGCACCCGGATCGAGATAGTAGACGATCGGCTCGACCGGCTCGCTGAGCGCCGCGCCGGGATCGCGCTTCTCGAGACGATGTCTGCGAATGAACCGCCTTGTCATCGGCTCACCGAGCGGCGCGGCGTAGTCCTCCCACGAGACGGCGCCGAATCCCGCGCGCGGGTCGTGCGCGCGCGGCTCGTACCCATCGTCCGGCAGCTCGACGAACGAGTGGTGCACGCGCAGGCTCGCTGCGTCACCCGTCGCCGCGACAGCGGCCACGCCCTCGAAGAACCGTCCCGCGCCGGCGGCGCCGCCAGCGCCACCGCGCCCACCGCCCTCGCCCGGCTGGCGAGCGAACGTCAGCTCAACCTCGAGCTCGGTGTTCTGCGGGAAGTTCATCGTCATCGGCATGTAGACGCTGCTACGGCTGCTCTCGAGCCGATAGCTGCCGGGTCGCAGGCGTCCTGCAATGCCGTCCGCATCGCGGATCAGGAACTCGTTCATCGGGACGAGCGCGCGGCCGTCCGTCTCCGCCGCGACGGTGAACCCCCACAGCACGGATCGAGCGAACGCGTCGCGTACGGCGCGTATCTCCGCCGGGTTGTCGCTCGCCGCGCGGTACCGATAGTTCGGCTGCACCACGAGCACCTTCCTGCCGACGCGCTCGAACTCGATGATCGTCGAGCCCGCGAGCTGACCGCGGTCCAAGCCGATGTCGTTCGAGCCGAGGCCGCTGCCGAAACCCGTGTAGTAGATCACCTCGGTGTCGAACCGTGGCACCTCCATCCACACCTCGCCCGCCGACTCATCCCAATACAAAGGGAAGAAGCCGTCGAGCTTGCGCATGCCCTCCGTCTTCACCTCGATCGACGGGAGCGCCTGCTCCTCCCGCGCGTCTTGTTGCTCACGGCCTTGCTCCTGCGCCAGCGCCTCTGCGCCCGGCGCGAGCAAGAAAGCCGCCGCGAATCCAGCGATCGCGTAGAACGTGGATGCCCAACGCCACAGCGCGTGGCAGGAATTCTCGCGCAAAGACGCAAAGTGCGCGAAGGGGTCGCAAAGGTCTTGGCGGATTCTTGGCGAGCTTGGCGTCTTGGCGCGAGGACTCCTTACCGGCCCGAACGTTTCATTCATCGCCCGTCTTGCGCTGCCGGTATGGACCGATCTCATGATGTTCTCCGCGAGGTTGGATGTTGACCTTCGTCGGCGGCCCGGCGCGCGGCCTTGTAAACCATCTCGCGCAGCTCGGGTGGCGATACCAGCTCCGCCTCGCCGCCGTACTGGAGCACATGACGTACGATCCAGCGCGGATCCGCGACGGGGTAGCGCACGACGACGCTGCCGTCCGGCTCCAGCGTCGCCTTCGTCGACTCGACGACCCACCGTGCGACCGCCGGCGCGTAACGTACGGTAGCGACCTGGTGCTCGTCGAACTCGAACGGCGAGCCACCGTCCGCGAGGAAGCCGGACGCATCAAGGTCTTCCGGCGCGTCGAACCGATCCTGCGTCGCTTCGGCCTCGAGCACGCGATCCATGCGGAACACGCGGTTGGCGTCGCGGCCCACATCGCGTGCGAGGATATACCACGAACCGCGCGCGTACACCAGCGCGCGCGGCTCGATCAGCCGCTCGCGCGGCGAATCGTCGCCGGGCTTCAGGTAGAGGATTCGGCAGCGGCAGCGGCGGTGGGCCGCATCCGCAACCGCGCCGCGGAACCCATCGTCGCCCAACTCGATCTCGTAGGGCGCAGGGCTCGCGCTCTCCGCCACCGCGTGCGCGTTCATGTCAACGCCGCCGTCGGTCCCCGGCCCGGCGAGGTCCCGCTCGAGGCGCTGAGCGAGAGCGAGGATCTTCTGACGGCGCGGCTCATCGGATTCCGCGGCAAGCATGCGGAGCCCCAGCCCGAGCGCGAGCGTCTCGGGCGCCGAAAAACGGGCAGGCCGGCGAAACTCGTCCGGTGACCAGACGCAGACCCGGTCTCCCTCGACCAGGATCTGGAATTTGTCGACGGTGCCGGCGGGATGGTAATACGCGCGCGCCGTCGCCTCCTCGATGTCTCGCAGGATCTCCTGCGCCGATACGCCGAGCGCGCTCGACAACTCGTCCTGCGTCGCGCCTCCGGCATGAGATGCGGCGGCCAGGATGTAGAGGAGCCGCTCGAGCCGGGCCTCCGAGGACCTTCGATC
>JBOHRM010000845.1:0-5280 GCA_050732715.1 Longimicrobiales bacterium | reverse complement strand
GGGTATATGGGCGTCACCCAGGCGATCAGCATCGTGGCGCAGTACGTCGCGCCCCGACTCGTGCGGGACAGCGGCCCGGCCCGACGTCCCGCGATCGTCCGCGTCGAGGTCGCGCCAGGCTCCGATGACACCACGTTCCATCTGGCCGGAAACGCGCGCAATGAGCGTGGCGGCAACGCGCGCCGGCTCGCCGACCTGGTCGTGCTCCACACCGTGTTGCATTACTCGGACTCGGAGATCGTAGGACCTCACGTCCTCGAATCACCGGGAGGTCCCAAGCTCCGGCTCATCGCCCGCCGCCACCGCGAGCGTGACCCATTCCTCGACCTCGCCTTGCCGCCGCCGATCGTTTTCCAGACGAATGCGAATTCCGGCCTGCCGATCCACTCGATCCGGGTGGACTGGCCGAACCGGAGCGTCAGTGCGTGGATGGAGGAGGATGCGCTCCGGCAGTGGCCCGGCGTATCGCCGTCATAAGAGATTCCGTGCGCCGGTCGGCTCGAGGTTCACGGATCGGGTCCGGCACTCTCCGATCCGCGTCGTTCGGCTTCTAGTTGCCCGCCGCGTGAGCCTCGAGCAGCTCGTCGACCTCCGCGTACCCGCACGGATACGGCACGCCGGACACGGACGCTCCGGCACTGAGCAGCGCGCGTACGGACTCGGGCGAGCGTCGCTCGGTCCAATATGAATCGACGCACGCGCGCACGGCGAGCGCCAGCGGCGTACGCCCGTTCGCGTCAGGCACGTCGACCGGCGAGCCGCGCTCAACGAGAAGCCGCACGATCGCGGGCTGCGCGAGCCACCCGCCACATGAATGGGCAGGCTGTCCTTCGTGATGCCGAAGTACCCATCGCCTTCGCCGTACGGCGCCGCGACGTCCACGCCGAGGTCGAGGAGCTGCCGCACCCCGTTCGCGTTCCAGTTGATCGTGAATCTCGCGATCAGCGTACCGCCCATTGTGGAAAGCGCGTCGAGGAGCTGGGGCGCACGCTCGACCATTCGACGGACCGTCGCGGCATCGTTTCTCGCACAGGCGGCGACGAGGCGGTCGAACCCCTTCAGCTCGATCGGTATGCCGCGCTGCGCGAATAGTTCGAGCACGTCGGCGCGGCCCTCCCGGGCGGCCATCGTGATCGCGGACAGCCCCTCGACCGTGTCAGCCGTGCGTCCGCCGATGCTCACGTCTGAAGCAGTGAGCGTCGGATCGGCGCCGTGGTCCAGCAGCAGCCTGAACATCTGGATGGCATTGCTGCGTGCCAGCGCGTGCTGCATGGGGAACAGGCTCCGTCCCCACCTCCGATTGGGGTCGGCTCCATGTTCGAGCAGATATTTCGCCCCTTCGGGATCGTGCCAGTCGTGCTTCCGGATCAGCATGAGCGTGAGGCTGTCGGCGGTCAGCTGGCCGGTGTCGACGAGGAGCTGCATCGCGCCGTTCGCCGTCGTTTCTGGCGAGTGATAAACGGCCTCGCCATCGTTCGGATCGGCGTCCCACTCGAGGAGCAGCCGAGTCATCTCCGGATGGTGCGCGACGCCGGCGGCGCCGTACAACGCCGTCTCATGCTCGGGGAACTCGCCGGTCGTCCAGAATCCGGTGTTCGGGTCGGCTCCAGCCTCGAGCAACGCCGTCGCGGCCCTCAGGAACGCGTCCGTTCGCGACCGGTCGAGCCGCAGATACTTCGAGAGACACAGATAATTGAGCGCGTCTCCGCCGTGCGGGCCGCTCTTCGACGTCGCGTTCGCCGAATCGATGGCGAGAAACCGGCGCACCGCCTCATCATCGCCGAGGACCGCCGCGATATGGACATCAGCGGCCGCGAGCTCGGGATGTGCGGCGAGCATCGCTTCGGCGCGCTCCAACGAACCGTGCCAGATGGCGGCCTTGATGAACGTTTCCCGCAGATCCATGTGGGCTCGTGACAACCTTATAGATACCGGAGCCAGCCCCCGGGACGCCGCGCCTTGACGGACGCGAACCAGCGACATGCGCCGTAGAGTAGCGTGACGACGATTGCGAACACCAGATAGAGCAGCGGCAATCCCCACTGCTCGTCCGGCGGCACCGACACGTACGGCGCGATCGCGAAGCGTGCCGCGTCGACTCGTCCGTCGCGCAGGAGCCAGACAAGCAGGGCCGTCGCGTGAATGAGCGGGATGTGCAGTAGATAGTAGAACATCGGCACGCGGCCGAACGTCGCCAGCACGCTGCCGACCCATCCTCGCATGCGCTCGGCGGCCGGCAGCAGGGCAATGGTCGGTCCCAGCGTCATCAGCAGGAACCATTGCGATGCCGGATACTTGCGTTGGTTGAGCAGCTGCAAGAGCCATGGCATCGGATCGTCCGATACGGTGCGTAGCGTAACTTCGAGCGATCCCGCGACCAGGAACAACACGGTTGCGGACAAGCCGATCGCAAGACAGAGCCGGTACCGCTCGGCGGGATCACGAAGCATGATCGAGGCGAACGCGTAACCTACCGCCATCACCCCGATCCACGGCACGATGGAATAGAGCACGCTGACCACCGGTCCATTCGCGCCGAGCTCGACTTCGCCACCCAGATACAGGAACTGCCACATCCAGGCGACGGCGTCAGGTGTTGCCCGCGCGATCGGACGGATCACGTCCTGCGCGAAGATCACGATCATCCCGAACGCCGCGATGACCCGCACCGGCAAGAAGACCAGCCCGGCCATCAGCATCATGCACCAGCCGAGCATCCAGATCACGCCGGCGAGGATGAAGCTGCTGTAGTCGAAGCCGAACGTCCATGATGCGCGAATGACGGTCAGCTCGAGGAGAACGAGCAGGGCGCCGCGTAGGACGAGATACTTGGCGAGCGTTCGACGGTCGTCCAGCTTCGTCCCGTAGAGGAATGCCGCGGTTCCGGCGAGAAACACGAACGCCGGCGCACAGAAATGCGTGACCCAGCGCGTGAAGAACACGCCCGGAGTGGGTCCGCCGGGTGGCACTCCCGAATATACACGCACGTGATCGATGGCCATCAAGACCATCACCACACCCCGCACGATATCGAGGGAAAGAAGTCGTGCGGTGGGCGCCGCTCGTGTGGTCCGTCGCCGCGTCGGCGCAGCCGCGACGTCCAGTGTGCGCGACATCAGGTCGACGGCGGTACGAGCCCGAGCATCCGCATGTACGTGATGACATTGCCGTAGTGCAGGCTCGTATGCGCCACGTTGTCGATCAATGCACCAGGCTCGCCGCTGCCAGCATATGCGGCCGAGCAGGTATCGAGGGCGTGCTCGAGGTGTCGCATGACGGTGGCCTTGTCCGTGCTGCCTTGCTCGATCGCGTCAGACCACTCGACGCTCTGCCCAGCGGCGAATGCGCAGTAGTAATTGTACGAGTCGGCGATGTGCGCGATGAGCTTGCCGAACGTACGCACGGTTGAAACGGGCCGGTAGCCGGATTGTTCCGCGGGCACGAGCTCCGCCGCCGTCGTCACCCAGCCGCTCACGCTCTCGAAGCTCCGGCGGAGCTCCGCGGCGTCGCCTTCTGTTTGTTGGGCGGCCGCGGATTGGGCCGCCGTCGCGGCCAACAGGGCGAGCCAGAGATGTCTGCGCATGGCGCCTCCAGTAGAAGTTGGCCAACCAGGATTCGCTGAGCGCCGCGGGGCGCGCAACGTTGTGTACGCGAGCGGCGCGTCCCATGACGGGAACGGTGGCGTGGCGTGCCCGCGACGATGACGCGGCGCGATTGTCTGGCCGGTGCCGTTGCGCGTCGCCCGGCCGCGCAATACCGTCGGGCCGTGTACTTCCGGCATCGTCTCCGGCCTTGGATGGTCGTCGCCGCCATCTGGCTCGCGCCAGCGGTGTTCGCGGCCATCAGTCATGCCGCGCAACGCCGCATCTACGGCGATCCGCCCGCCACGCTCCGCGAATTACTGTGGACCGGCGGCGATTGGCTGATCTATGCGATCATCACCCCGGCCGTCTTCTGGGTGTCCAGCCGCTGGCCGCTCGCCGGGCCGCGCCTGCAGCGCCGGGCGGCGCTGCACCTGGCGTTCGCGCTACTCTTCTGTGTGATCTGGGCGGTAGGCGGCAAGATGCTGGAGGCGCTGCTCGCTCTCATACTGGCGCCGCAGTCATTACGGGCCTCGATCAACGCCGCGGGCGATCAATTCGTCACACAGACCTCACGAGATGTGCTGAGCTGGATCTTCACGACGCTGCCCTTCGGCGTCGTGGTGTATCTCTCCGTCATTGGGGCAGCGCACGCGATCCAGTACTTCACGGAGTCGAGCGAGCGAGAGGTGCAACTGGCGCGCCTCTCAGAGCAGCTTGCCGGGGCGCGCTTCGCTGCGCTCCAGGCACAGCTCAATCCGCATTTCTTGTTCAACACCCTCAACACGATCGCGGTGCGCGCGCGCGATGGCGACCGCGCGGGAACCGTGTGGATGGTCGAGCAATTGAGCGATGTGCTGCGTCGTACGCTTCGCCGCCATCGCGCGAACGAAGTCCCGCTCGACGAGGAGCTCGAGCTGGTGCAGCAATATCTCGCGATCGAGCAGGCCCGCTTCTCGGATCGCCTGCGCGTCTCATTCGATGTCGAGGAATCGATCCGTTCGGCAGCGGTGCCGAGCTTCGCGCTCCAGCACCTGGTCGAGAACGCGATCCGCCACGGCATCACGAAGCGGCCCGGCGCCGAGTACGTGCACGTCGCCGGGCGGCGCGGCTGCGGCGATGCGGTCGAGCTGATGGTCACCGATGATGGCCCCGGCTTCGATACGCGGATGGCGATGCCCAAAGGCCACGGCATCGAGAACACGCGCGAACGATTGCGCGCGTTGTACGGCGAACGCGCGTCTCTGCTTCTGGGCACTGTCGAACCGACGGGCACGATCGCGACACTGCGCGTGCCGTACCACGAGATCGCGCTCGAGTCGGACGTTGCCGAGCGATAGGGTCGCCCCCTGGCGAGTCTTGATCGCCGATGACGAACCGGCGGCGCGGCGCGGGGTGAAGCAGCTGCTGGCCGCGTTCCCCGAGTTCGTCGTCGTCGGCGAATGCCGCGATGGCGCGGAAGTCCTCGCCTCCCTCGACGCGCTGCGGCCGCACGTGATCTTCCTCGACGTGCAGATGCCGGGCATCGACGGCTTCGAGGTGATCCGGCGGCGAACGCCGGAGAACATGCCGGTGGTCGTATTTCTCACGGCATACGACCAGTTCGCGTTGCGCGCGTTCGACGCTCAAGCGCTGGACTATCTGGTCAAACCCGTCGCCCAGGCCCGTTTCGCCGCGACCATGAGACGGCTGACACGAC
>JBOHRM010000844.1:0-3427 GCA_050732715.1 Longimicrobiales bacterium | reverse complement strand
ATGTTGTACAGCGCGGCGATGGCCGGCCTTCAATCGGTGGGCTGCGACGTCATCGCCACGGGCGTCGTGCCCACGCCGACTGCGCTCTATGCGATCCGGCATCACGGTGCGGACGGCGGCATCGTCGTCACCGCGAGCCATAATCCAGTCGAGTGGAACGCGCTCAAGTTCGCGTCCGCGTCGGGGATGTTCCTCGATGTCGACGAGGGCGCGCGCATGCGCGCCTACGTTTCCGACGGCGCGGTCCGGCCGATCCCGCGCGCCGGTTGGGACGCGGTCGGCGATGTGGTGGAAGACCGCGCGGCCGTCGACCGCCACATCGCGGCGGTCCTCGATATCCGTTATCTCGACATCGACGGCCTGAGACGCCGCCGGTTCCGCGTGGCGCTCGACTGCGTGCGCGGCGCCGGCGCGGTTCTCCTGCCGGCGCTCCTCGAGCGGCTCGGCTGCGACGTCATCGCGATCCACGCGGAGCCGGACGGCCGGTTCCCGCGCGAGCCCGAGCCGGTGGCGGAGAACCTGACCGAGCTCGAAGCGTTGGTCCGGGACCGCGGCGCCGACATCGGCATGGCCACCGACCCTGACGCCGACCGCCTCTCGCTGGTCAGCAACGCCGGCCACGCCATCGGCGAGGACTTTACGCTCGCACTCGCCTCGCAGCTCGTGCTACGCCACCGGCGTGGACCCGTCGTCACGAACCTGTCGACCAGCCGGCTGCTCGAGGACGTCGCCGCGGCCGCAGGTTCGACGCTCGACCGCGCGCCGGTCGGCGAGATCAACGTGGCGCGCGCAATGCAACGCGTCGGCGCCGTGATCGGCGGCGAGGGCAACGGCGGTGTGATCCTTCCCGAGGTCCATCTCACGCGCGACTCGGCGGTCGCTGCGGCGCTCGTGCTGCAACTGTTGCTGGAGCTGGACGAGCCGCTCGACCGGATCGTCGCGAAGTACCGGGACTACACGATCGTGAAAGACAAGCTGCCGCGGGAGGCGGGCTCGCTCGAGGCGGCGTACCGGCTGCTCGAGGAACGGATGGCCGCGCCGGATACGGACCGTCAGGACGGGCTCCGGCTCGCCTGGCCGGCAGAGTCGAAATGGCTGCATCTGCGTGCGTCCGGCACCGAGCCGATCTTGCGCATAATCGCGGAGGGACCGACCGCCGAGTCGGCGCGAGAGCTGGTTGACGCGGCCCGCCGCGCGCTGGCGGGCACGGACTCGGCACTGGGTCCGGATACGGCCGAAGTCTTGCAAAATGATAAGGTTTGAGGGGGACGGACGTTTAGTGGATCGGGGGCTGTATGTGTGGCATCGTCGGATACATTGGTGATCGAGCCGCGGTCCCGCTGCTGCTCCAGGGACTGCGTCGGCTCGAGTACCGCGGCTACGACTCCGCGGGGATCACGGTGCTGGAGAACGGCGGCCTCGAGACGCGTAAGGCCGTGGGCAAGATTGCCATGCTCGAGGAGATTCTGGGCAATGGCCGAGCGCCCACTGGCCGAGCGGGCATCGCGCACACGCGGTGGGCGACGCACGGTTCGCCGACCACGGAGAACGCGCATCCCCACCTGGACTGCGCGGGCGAGCTCGCGCTCGTGCACAACGGCATCATCGAGAACGCCGGGTCCTTGCGGCGCCAGCTCGAGAGCCTCGGCCACAGGTTTCGCAGTGAGACGGACACGGAAGTGATCGCGCATCTGATCGAGGAGGCGTACGAGGACTCGCTCGAGGAGGCGGTCCGTGATGCGCTCGGCCGCGTCGAGGGCGCGTACGGCCTCGCGATCATCAGCAGCCGCGATCCCGACAAGCTCGTTGTCGCCCGCCTCGGCAGCCCACTGTTGCTCGGCATCGGCGAGAACGGCGAGTACTACGCCGCCAGCGATGTGGCCGCGGTGCTTGCCGAGACACGCCAGGTGGTCTACCTCGATGACGGCGAGATCGCCGTGCTGACGCCCGCCGGCTATCGCACGATGTCGCTACGCGGCAACGACGTGACGAAGAAGGTGACGCAGGTCTCGTGGGACCTCGAGGCGATCGAGAAGGGCGGCCACGAGCATTTCATGCTCAAGGAGATCTTCGAGCAACCGGAGACGCTGCGCAACACGCTGCGCGGCCGGCTGCTCGAGGACGAAGCCGGCGTCAAGCTCGGCGGGCTCAACCTCTCGGATGAGGAGTTGCGCGCGTTCGACAACGTCGTCATCAGCGCGTGCGGCACGTCGTGGCATTCCGCGCTGATCGGCGAGTACATGCTCGAGGAGTTCGCGCGTATCCCGGTCGAGGTCGAGTACGCATCCGAGTTCCGGTACCGCTCGCCGGTGATCGATGACAAGACGCTGATGCTGGTGATCAGCCAGTCGGGCGAAACCGCGGACACGCTCGCGGCGATGCGCGAGGCGCGTGACCGCGGCGCCCGCGTGCTCGGCGTCGTGAACGTGGTCGGCTCAACGATCGCGCGTGAAGCCGATGGCGGCATCTACCTGCACGCCGGCCCCGAGATCGGCGTCGCGTCGACCAAGGCGTTTACCAGCCAGGTCGTCGCGTTGACGCTGTTCACGCTGCACATGGCGCGGCTGCGCGGCACGCTCGACGCCGAGCATTGCCGCGACATCATTCGCGAGCTCAACCAGCTGCCAAGCCGCGTCGAGCAGGTGATCGAGCTGAACGACGCGATCCGCGAGCTCGCACGCACGTACAAGGACGCGCACAACTTCCTGTATCTCGGCCGCGGCTACAACTTCCCGGCCGCGCTCGAAGGCGCGCTGAAGCTGAAGGAGATCAGCTACATCCACGCGGAAGGCCTGCCGGCGGCGGAGATGAAGGACGGCCCGATCGCGCTGATCGACGAGAACATGCCGGTCGTGATGATCGCGCCCAACGACTCGGTCTATCAGAAGGTCTTGTCGAACGTGCAGGAGGTGAAGGCGAGAGGCGGCCGCATCATCGCCGTCGTGACCGACGGCAACGGCGACCTCTCCGAGATGGTCGACCATCTCATCTACGTGCCGCACACGATCGAGATGCTGACGCCGATCCTGACCACGGTCCCGCTCCAGCTTCTCGCCTATCACATCGCGGTCATGCGCGGCTGCAACGTGGACATGCCGCGGAACCTGGCGAAGTCCGTCACGGTCGAGTGACGGCGCGACGGCGAATGATGAATGCGAAATGATGAATGCGAAATGTTCGTGAGCTTCATCATTCATCATTCATCATTCATCATTTTTCGAGGATGCGGGTCGTTCTGCAACGCGTTTCCGCCGCGGAGGTGAGGATTGCCGGCCGCGTGACCGGCCGGGTCGGAGCCGGCTTCCTGCTACTCGTGGGCTTTCGGCAAGGCGACTCGGAGGACGCGCTCCGCTGGATGGCCGACAAGATCCTCTCGCTCCGGCTCTTCCCTGACGAGGACGGCCGCATGAACCGCGGCCTCGAAGAC
>JBOHRM010000843.1:0-2892 GCA_050732715.1 Longimicrobiales bacterium | reverse complement strand
GGTCGCAGCGCGCGGCGGCAGAGGCGGGCGCGGCAACGCAGCGTTTGCCACGCCGACGAACCGCGCGCCGCGGCGGTGGGAGCCGGGCGGCGAAGGCGAGTCGCGACGTATCGCGCTCGAGCTGAAGCTGATCGCGGACGTGGGGCTCGTCGGCAAACCGAACGCGGGCAAGTCGACGCTGCTGGCGGCGATCTCGGCGGCGACGCCGAAGATCGCGGACTATCCGTTCACGACGCTCGCGCCGAACCTCGGCGTCGTGCAGCTCAGCGACCACCGGACGTTCGTGGTCGCTGACATCCCCGGCATCATCGAGGGCGCGCACGAGGGCAAGGGCCTGGGCCTGCGGTTCCTGCGTCATATCGAGCGGACCCGCTCGCTCGCGTTCCTCGTGCCGGTCGACGCAGAAGACCCTCAGGCCGAGTACGCCGTCCTTCGCGCAGAGGTCGAGGCGTACTCGACCGAGCTCGCGCGCAAGCCGCATTGCGTCGTGATCACGAAGACCGACCTGCTCGCGGCCGACGGTTCGCCGCCTCTCGTCGAGGCACCAACGGCGTGGGGCGTATTCGCCGTCTCGGCCGTCGCTCGACGCGGCCTCGGAGACCTGGCCGAAGCGTGGTATGACGCAATCCAGTTCCGAGTTCCGAGTTCCGAGTTCCGAGTTGCCATGGAGGAATCAACCCGGAACCCGGAACCCGGAACCCGGAACCATGGCGAACAGCCATGAACGAGCTCGAACTCCGAGCGATCCTCGAGCTGAAATCGATCCACGGACTCGGTGACGTCGGCCTGCGCAGACTTTTGCGCAAGCACGTGACGGCGGCGGGCGCGCTCGAGGCGATTCGCTCCGACCCGCGAGCCGGGGCCGCGAGGCGGGCGCCCCAGGGTCGGATCGAGCGCGCCTTGGACTTCTTCGAGGCATCCGGCATCACGGTGCTGCTCGAGAGCGAGCCGCGCTACCCAGCGCGCCTGCGCAATCTCAAGGACCCGCCGCCGGTGCTGTTCTGCGCGGGCGATGTGTCGCTCGTCACGATGTCGAGTGTCGCCGTCGTGGGGTCTCGCCGACACACCGAGTACGGCGCGACGGCCACGGATATGGTTGTGGCCGGCCTCTCGCGCGCGGGCGTCGTGATTGTGAGCGGCCTGGCGCGCGGCATCGATCGGATCGCGCACGAGACCGCGTTGTACGCCGGCGGCCGCACGATCGCCGTGCTCGGCTGCGGGCTCGATGTAGCGTACCCGCGGGAGCACCTCGCGCTTCAGGAGGCGATCGGCCGGTCCGGGCTGGTACTGAGCGAGTTCCTTCCGGGCGAGCCGCCGGTCCGACACAATTTTCCCAAGCGGAACCGCGTGCTCGCGGCGCTCGCGCACGCCCTGGTGGTGATCGAGGCGGGGCCGAAGAGCGGCGCGCTGATCACGGTCGACCACGCGCTCGACCTGGGGCTCGACGTGTTCGCCGTTCCCGGCCCGATCGGTCGCACCACGAGCGGCGGCACGAACGAGTTGATCCGGGACGGTGCTTCCCTGATCGAGAGCCCGGCGCCGGTGCTCGAGGCGATCTTCGGCCCGCGGGCCGCGGGCGCGATGGGCGAGCACCCCGCTTCCGGCGTTCCCGCGCCGTCGGGCGCTGATTCACGAGCAGGCGGGCGCGCGGCCGCGGCGCCGGAGTCGTCGTCCGATCCCGTGCGAGGGGCGCTGCTTGCGGTGCTCGGGCCGATCTCGATCCATGTCGATGATGCGGCGCGCCGCGCGAACGTGAGCGCGACGGACGCACTGGTCCGACTCCTCGAGCTCGAGCTGGAGGGCGAGGTCCGGCAGCTTCCAGGCATGCGGTTCGCCCGGCGGGGTGCGCCGATTCCGGAGTCACGAAACGCTTAATCATAATCGCCGTTTCGTGAGTTCGGCGACGTCCGGACCGGCGCATCTCAGGAAGCCAGGAATTCAGGATTTCACTCCGCCTCCTGGATTCCTGGATTCTTCACATTCATCTGCTGCGAATGCATTGCCGTACCCTGAAATCGATACTTTTTAGACGACTTTTGACGTCCAACGACCCGGAACCCCGCAACTCGGAACCCGAAAAATCGGAACTCGGAACCCGGAACCCGCAACCCGAACTCGCGGCGCGACCGCAACCGATGGCGAATGCCGGGGGTATACCGCCCCGTGACGGTCCGGCACCTCTACCTCCACGTTCCGTTCTGCGTCCGGCGCTGTAGCTACTGCGACTTCGCGGTGACGGTCGCCCGGGAAGCGCCTTCGGCGGCGTGGCTGGACGCGATCGGCGCGGAGCTGCGGCTGGCGGTCGAGCGGGAACGGCTCATCCTGCCGTTTCGGCTGCGGACTCTCTACGTCGGCGGCGGTACGCCGTCCTCGCTCGGCGCCGGTACGATGGCTGCGCTACGCGGCTTGATGGATGCGTTCGCGTGCTGGGACGATGACCTCGAGTGGACGGCCGAGGCGAACCCGGAGAGCTTCACACGCGCCGTCGCGGAGGACTGGCGGGCGGCGGGCGTGAACCGCGTAAGCCTCGGCGCGCAGGCGTTCCATGCATCGTCGCTGCGCTGGATGGGCCGCCAGCACGGTGTCGATGGGCCGGCGCGGGCGTTCGCCACCGCGCGCGAGGCGGGGTTCGACAACATAAACGTCGACCTGATCTTCGGTTTGCCGCGCCGGCTGGGTCGCGACCTCGATGCCGACGTCGCGCGGGTCATCGACCTGGCGCCCGAGCACGTTTCACTTTACGGGCTCACGGCCGAGCTTGCGACGCCGCTGGGCCGCTGGGTCGCGGATGGCCGGGAACGGCTGGCGGACGACGTGGCCTACGAGGCCGAGTTTCTCGCGGCCGCGGCCGTGCTGGCGGCTGCGGGCTTCGAGCACTACGAGGTCTCGAAC
>JBOHRM010000842.1:0-3960 GCA_050732715.1 Longimicrobiales bacterium | reverse complement strand
CCGGAACCGAGATCACATAGTTCCCCAGGATCGGCGACATCCGCCACGCCTTCGCCAGGTGCACGTCCAAGCTGTGGCTCTTGTACTGCGTAAGAACCACGATGTGGCGGCACCCGCCGTTCGCCAGGTTCGACAGCGCGAAATCGATCAGCCGGTAGTCGCCCCCGAAGGGCACCGCGGGCTTCGCCCGGTCCCGCGTCAGCGGCTGCAGCCGCTTCCCCTCGCCGCCCGCCAAGACCATCGCGAGCACTCGCTGATCCCGCATGCCGTCAACTTAGGCAGCGATGGCCTTCGTCGCACCTGATCGCCTCATGACACCACCATTCCGGGCGAGCTCGGGGCGGCGCTCGAGCAGCGAATCGCACGGGCGGGATGCGCCACTGTCCGACCAGAACTCGAGCGCGCGCCTAGTCGCGTCGGGTGCGGCGGAAGCCGCCGGCGCTTGGGCTCGCGCCGCCGCGTTCACGGGAATGATCGACAGGACGAGGAAGGCGATCACACCGGCAGTTGGCAACATTCTGGACATCACGATGAAAGGACGGCGCTATCGTGCCGCGCGTAGCGTCGTGCCGTCGGGGAACGCACGCTCGAGAGCCTCGGTCCACTCGTGCTCAATTTCATCGAGCCGGCCGGCGCTATCGCCCCAGAGCGAGATCCAGAGCGTGGCGTCATGGCTCGCGCCGTCGCCGGGCGCGGCGTCATCGCCCTGCACCGGCTCGACCGAGACGCGGACCATCGCCCCGACAGGCTCGTCCAGGATCGCGGCGACCTGGACGGGCGGCGATTCGTCGATCCGCTCGCCACGCAGCCAGTGGGCCGCGAGGCCGTCGTCACCGGTGAGGCGAGCCCAGACCGCCGCGGCGGGGAGCCGGACTCGGCGTCGCAGGAACAGCGCGCGCCGGTCCTGGCCGTCCTGTCGCTCGAGGTAGTGCTTGAGCGAGCGTAATTCGAACGCCCAGCCGCGGTTTGTGCCCTCGACCCAGGCGTCCCACGTGGGATCGTCGGAAAAACCCGATGTGACCACCCTGAGCAACGTGCCCTCGCCGTCCGCCGAGAGGTAGTAGTCGGTCACGACGCCGGTACCACCGCCCCAGGGCCATGCGGTGCGAAGGTGCCGCGGCGGGTCCCAGGTCTCAATCGGCATCGCTTCGGTGAACTCGCTGCCCCACGACATCGAGAGCGACCCGCCCGGACCAGGGCTCACCTTCGCACGTAGAGGAAACCATCGCTCGAGCTCTCGCGCCTCGGTCAGCGCTCGCCACACGCGGTCGGGCGTCGCATCGATCCGAACCTCTCCCGACGCCGACCGGGTCGCCGCCGTCGGCTGCTGCTCCTTCACCGACTGTGTCATGCCGCCTCCTTGCCTCTTGGAATGGATGGATTCGACCCAGGCGCCGGATACACGCCGGCGACGAGCCGGAACGGGCGACTGCCTTCGCCCGGCGAGTGATGACGCGCCACGACCTCGGCCACCGCGGCGGCGAGGTCGTCGGCGAACGCGGCCATCGCAGCGGGACTCCGGAGATCGACGACCGTGTCCAGCGACGCCGTGGCCAAGCGCTTCTCTTCTTCACCCGAGCGCTCGCGCAACGCCGCCAGCTCCCGAATGGCACGCGCCGCGAGAGCGATCACGTAGGTCGCGCTGAAACGGTCGCCGGCCTGTGCTGGATCGGCCGCCGAATCGTCGAGCGACGCCGGATCGACCACGAAACGACGCGCGACCACTCGGAGAACCCGCTCGACGCAGTTCCCCTTGCGGCGCTCCTCGTGCAGCTCGACAAACCCGGCCGCCTCGAGCGCCCGTAGGTGGTGGTTGAGCCGCTGGCGCGTGCCGCCGAGACGTCGCGCCAACCCGGACGCAGAATCCGGCGCCTCCCGCAGCGCATCGACCAACCGCCGCCGATCCGGATCGAGCAGCACGTTCGCCCGTTCCAGGTCGCTCAGCACCGCGATGCCGCTTGCCGCGCCGGTTTCGATAGGATTTGCTTGTACCATGGCCTTCAAGCTGTACCGAAAGCGATCTGCTGTCAAGAACGTCATTGGCGGTCGGTCGGTAGCCGCTGTGCAACGTCCTTCCGGGGACGCACGAGCTCCTCGTGCTCAAGCGCTGATGTGGGGACTGCGACACGCGGGCGAGGCATCCGGCAGGTGGTCGTCATCGAGGTTCTGATAGGCTGCGGCAACGCGGTGGCACCGATAACTCGTCAAGCGATGGCCGATCTCTCATGCCGTGACGCGATGCCCGCGATTATTCCGGAAAACCCGTCACGCGATCATGATACGTCATTAGCGTGACGGGATGTCCGCAATAATTCCGGGTAACTCGTCACGCGCCGCTCAGCGCCTCTCCGTTGACGAGTTGTCGGCGGCGGCTTCGCCTTGGCCAGAGCGCAATCGCAGAAGCGAGCAGCGGCGCGTGCAGACTATCAGAACTTCACGGACGGGGGGCCATTAGAAGAGGGCCTCTATCTCGGAATTGTGAACTGCCGAGTCCTGGCTGCGCTCAGCGGCACTCAGGCCCTACGCGCCCCGAGGTCTCACTCGCGGATTCGCCGGATCCAGGCGCGTCGGAGCCGTGTCTTCATCATACCCCTTGTGCTTCTGCAAGACGTGTCGCATCTTCTTGCAGAAGCGCAAGGTGGAATAGTCATTTCGTCAGTGGACGACGCCATGATCGATGAAAAGCTGAACCTGCCACAGGGGACGCTCGATCTCCTCATTCTCAAGGCGCTGTCGCTCGGGCCGCAGCATGGCTGGGCGGTGTCCGAACGGCTGCACCAGGTTTCACGCGCCACGTTTCGGGTTCCGCAGGGCTCGCTGTATCCGGCGCTTCATCGTCTGGAACGCCGGGGCTGGATTCGCGCGAAATGGGGCGCGTCTGAGAACAACCGCCATGCCAAGTATTACTCGCTCACGCGCAGCGGCAGAAAGCAACTCGCCATCGAAGCCGAGCAGTGGCGCAAGCTCACCACGGCCGTATCGCTCGTGCTCGGAATGGGCTGACGATAGACTATCATGTTCAGCGACTTCTGGAGTAGCGTGCGGTACTGGCTGCGGGCGGCCCTGCGTCGTGGTGTCACCGAACGAGATCTCGACGACGAGCTGCGATTCCACATTGAACGCGAGACGGAGAAGTATCTCGCCCAGGGTTTGACGCGCGATGAAGCATTGCGCCGTGCGCGCACGGCGTTCGGCGGCCTCGATCAGGTCAAAGAGGACGCGCGCGACGTGCGCGGGGCGCGGTGGCTCGAAGAGACGTGGCAGGACGCACGGTACGGCTTCCGTGCGCTGAGGAAAACGCCGGCGTTCACGATCGTCGTGGTGCTGACGCTGGCGATCGGCATCGCCGGCAGCACGACCGTGTTCAGCGTGCTGAATCCCTACTTGCTGCGCGAGCTGCCGTTCCGTGATGCCGGCCGGCTCGTGCAGATCGGGCAGATCGACCCTGTGACGGGCTGGGATGGCGCGCGGTTCTCGCCGCCGATGATCGAGGACTGGCGTGAGCGCAGCCGTGCGTTCGAGAAGCTCGGTTCATACTACTACGGCCCGCGAAGCCTGACGGATGACGGCGTGTCGGAGCGCCTCTTCGTCTCGTTCGCAAGCGGCGATCTGTTTGACGTGCTCGGTGCCGCGCCGGTCCTTGGCCGCACGATCGAGCCGGAGGATGCAGGATCCGGCGGACGCAATATCGTCGTTTTGAGTCATGCGCTATGGAAGCGGCGCTACGCGGCGGATCCGGGCGTGCTCGATAAGACGATTCGCATCGACGGCGAAGCGTTCACCGTCGTCGGCGTAATGCCACCGGCGTTCAACTTCCCATGGAACGAAGTCAAGCTGTGGCTGCCGATGCGTGAGGATCCGGCGACGACGGCGCGTGACGCCACGTCGAACATCGTGGTCGGTCGGCTCGCCACGGGCTGGACCGCGGACGCGGCACGGGATGAGCTGACCGCTATCCAG
>JBOHRM010000841.1:0-6876 GCA_050732715.1 Longimicrobiales bacterium | reverse complement strand
GCGCGGACCGATACCGTGCATCGTCGGCCCGCCCGCCGTCGGCAAACGCTCGCTCGTGCGCGCGCTCGCCCGGGGCCTCGGCCGGCCGCTCGCCCGCATCGAGCTGCGCAGCCGCGGCGAGGCGCAGCTAGTGGGCTCGCGGCGGACTCGCGCCGGCGCACAACCAGGCAAGATCGCGTGCGCGCTCCGCGACGTCGACGCATCCGATCCCCTCCTCGTGCTCGAGGAGATGGACGAGATCGGGCTCGGCAAGGTGGAAGGCGATCCGATCGAGGCGCTCGAAGAGGTGCTCGAATGGAACGGCACGCGACACTTCGTCGACCGCTATCTCGACCTGCCGGTCGATCTGAGCGACGTCATCTTTATCGCGATCGCACATGACTTCTACCGCGTGCCGCGCAACCTGCGCGAGATGATGGTCGAGCTCCGCATCGCCGGCTACACGCCCGAGGAGAAGGTCGAGATCGCGCGGCGCCGGCTCATCCCCGCGCTCGTCGCGGAGCACGGTCTCAAACGGAGCGACGTCGCGTTCCCCGAAAAAGGGCTCTACGCGCTCGCTTACGGCTACGCTCGTGACGCGGGGCTCGGCATGATGCGCCGATCGCTGGAAACCCTGCTGCGCACGCGCGCCCGTGCCAAGGCGCAAGGCAAGAACGCGCGCTGGACGTTCGATGCCGCCCGCATCGAGGAGGTGCTCGGCCTGCCGCGCTATATCGCCACGCCCGCGGAGAGCGCACCCGAGGTCGGCGTGGTCACCGGCCTCGCTTGGACCGCCGCCGGCGGCGAGCTGATGTTCATTGAAGCACTGCGCATGCCCGGCAGCGGCCGCCTCATCATCACCGGCTTGCTCGGCGACGTGATGCGCGAGTCGGTCAACGCCGCGTACTCGTACGTGCGCAGCCGCGGCGATGAGCTCGGCATCGCCGAGGACACGTTCACGCGTTCGGACGTCCACGTGCACTTCCCGGTCGGCGCGATCCCGAAGGATGGACCGTCGGCCGGCGTTGCCGTCACGCTGGCGATCGCGTCGACGCTGTCGGACCGGCCGGTCCGCCATGACATCGCCATGACCGGCGAGGTCACGCTGCGCGGCAAGGTGCTCGAGGTCGGCGGCATCAATGAGAAGGTGCTCGCGGCGAATCGCGCCAACATCTCGAGCCTGATCCTGCCTGCCGGCAACGAGCGGGACTTGCGTGACGTGCCGGCTGACGTCCGTGAGGAGATCGCGTTCCAGTTCGTCTCCCGCATGGACGACGTGTTCGCGCTTGCGCTGTACGGCAATGACCGCATCCCCGCGGCGTCTCTGCGCATCCAACCCGTGGCGAAACCGAATCGGAAGGCCGCGAAACGAGCCGCGGGTCCATGACCGGCTTGATCGCGACGATCCTTGCCGCGAATCTATTCCCCCTGGTCTGATTCGGCGTAACAGGGAGGGAGTGGCGATGCACTACGAGTTTCTCGGCGACACGGGAGTCGTCGTATCGAAGCTGGCGTTCGGCACGATGCCGTTCGGCGGTGATGCGGACTCCGCGATGTCGCGCGAACTGTTTTCGCGCTGCCGCGGCGTCGGCATCAATCTCTACGACACGGCGGACGTGTACAACGCGGGTCGCTCGGAGGAGATTCTGGGCGAGCTGGTGGATGACTGCCGGGACGAGGTGCTGATCGCGACGAAGGCTTATTTCCCCACGGGCCCCGACGTGAACGCGCAGGGTGCCTCACGGCGGCATCTGCGGACGGCCGTCGAGGCGAGCCTGCGCCGGCTGCGGACCGACCGGATCGATCTGTACTACATCCACCGTTTCGACGGGAAGACGGCCCTCGAAGAGACGCTTCGCACCCTGGATGACATGGTCTCGGCCGGCAAGGTCTTGTACCTGGGCGCCAGCAATTATGCGGCATGGCAGGTGCAGAAGGCGCTTGGCATATCCGCGCTGCACGGTTGGGCCGCGTTCAAGGCGATTCAGCCAATGTACAACCTCGTGAAGCGTCAAGCGGAAGTCGAGATTCTGCCTCAGGCATCGGCGGCGGGGCTCGGCGTATTCCCTTACAGTCCTCTGGGTGGCGGCTTGCTCACGGGGAAATACGCCGGCGGCCCGGAATCCGCGTCCGGCCGGCTCGCGTCCAACCGCATGTACGCCACGCGATACGGCGACGAAACGTCGTTCGCGGCCGCGGCATCGTTCGCGGCGTTCGCGCGCGAGCGCGGCTGGGATCCGGCGGCGCTGGCGGTGGCGTGGGTGGGCTCACATCCCGCCGTGACCGCGCCCCTCATCGGTGCGCGCACCGTGTCGCAGCTCGAGGCATCGCTCGGTGCGTTGGAGATCGAGGTGACGCCCGCGTTGCGCGCCGAGATCTCGGCGTTGACGCCGCACCCCGCGCCGGCCACCGACCGGAGCGAGGAAGGCACCGCGCACGCGATGCTGGTGAGATAGAGGGTCAGGTAAGGGGTGTGGTCAGTCGCGCGCGCCGGCGCCCACGGGCTCGGCCGGCGGGCCGAGCGCGATCTCGTGGTCGACCGGCCGTGGGACGAGCGGCTCGCCCTCCGTGCGCGCGATCGCGCTGGCCACGGTCAGGTCTCCCGTGACGTTGACCGCGGTCCGGATCATGTCGAGGATGCGGTCGACGCCCAGGATCAGCGCGATGCCCGCCTGCGTTTGAGCGCCGAGGCCGACGGACTGTAGCACGAGCACGAGCGTGATGATGCCTGCGCTGGGCACGCCGGCGGCGCCGATGCTCGCGAGCGTGGCGGTCAGCACGATGGTGAGCTGGTCCGCGATCGTCATCGGCACGCCGTAGATCTGGGCGATGAACATCACCGCCACGGCCTGGTAGAGCGCCGTGCCGTCCATGTTGATCGTCGCGCCGAGCGGCAGCACGAAGGACGAGACCTCGCGCGACACGCCGACCTTTTCCTGGGCGACCTCCATGGTCACTGGCAGCGTCGCGCTCGAGCTCGACGTCGAGAATGCGACGAGCGGCGCCTCGGCGATCTTGCGGTAGAAATCGATCGGGTTCAATCGCGCGAGCAACCTGAGGACCACGCTGTAGGTGCCGAACGCCTGTAGCAGCAACCCGCCCACGACGACCAGTGCGTACGTCAGCAGCGATTGCAGCAGGTCGACGCCGAAGCGCGAGACGACGGCGCCGACGAGCGCGAACACCGCGTACGGCGCCAGCTTCATCACCCAGTCGATGATGATCATGACCGCGTCGTTCACGGCGTTGAAGAACGACAGGATGGCGTCGCGCCGGCCGGGCGCGATGGTACTGATCGCGGCGCCGAAGATGACGCTGAAGATGATGAGCGGCAGGAGCTGCCCGTCCGCCGCGGCCCGGAACACGTTCGTCGGCACCATGTCGAGCAGCACGTCTCGCACCGACGGCTTCTCGGCCGCGAGCGTGATGCTCTCGGACGCCTGGCCGGAGTACTGAGCGACCAACTCGTCACGCGTGGTGTCATCGATGCGCGAGCCCGGCCGCACGATGTTCGAGATGGCGAGCCCGATCACCACCGCGATCGCGGTCGTGAACAGATACAGGACCACTGTCTTGCCGCCGATCCGCCCGAGCCGGCGGATGTCACCGAGCGCGGCCGTGCCCAGGATCAGGCTGGCGACCACGAGCGGCACCACGATCATCATGATCAGACGGATGAAGACCGTGCCGATCGGCTCGATCCAACCGAAAGCGGTGGTGAGCCAATCCAGCCCGAGCAGGTTCGCGCCCAGGCCAAGGATCGCGCCGGCGACGAGTCCGATCAGGATCTTCGCGTATAGCTGCATCGCTCACTCCTCCTCGAGCGGTCCGGTGGCCATGCGGATGGGCGGCCGAACATAGGGCCGTCCACCACGGTGCTGCAACTTGAGGTACTCCGCTTCGTAGGTCCGGCTACGTATGAACCAGCTCATCTCTAAGGAAGCCGGGAATCCAGGAAACTCATCCGCACATCCTGGTTTCCTGGCTTCCTGACAATGCCCTCAACGGTATCGAACGGTTCGCGAATCGGGAACGTGGCTTCCCGCCTGCGGGAATCGACGCACAGGTGTTGTGGGTGGCACGATCGGTAGCACGTTGCCAGGCAATCACTTCTGACACTGGCCAGCCGTGGCACGCTGCTTGGTTGAACGGCTGTGCGCGCAGGAGCTTGCGGATTCACGAGAGTTGGCCACCCGATGATCACTTTTCACGTGGAGCGCGGCATCTGATGGGCACGTTCATCCACGACGTCCGCATCGCGACCCGTGCACTTCTGCACCGGCCCGGCTTCGCCGCGGTCGCGATCCTCACATTGGCGCTCGGCATCGGATTGAACACGTCGATGTTCAGTATCGTGAACGCGGTATTGCTACGTCCGTTGCCGTACCCGGACGCCGACCGGCTCGTACGTGTGTACGGCACCTCGCCGGAGTCGCAGCGGTTGGGGTTCACGGTGAAGTACGCGCTCGATCTGCACGAGCAGAATCCGGCGTTCGAGCGCATCGGCATTTTCACGCACTGGGCCGCGACATTGGCCGAGCCCGGCGAACCGGCCGAGCCGCTGCTGGCGCTGCGTGTGTCCTGGGATTTCCTGCCCACGCTCGGTGTGCAGCCCGCGCTCGGGCGGATGTTCACGGCCGACGAGGATCGACCCGGCAGCCACGTCGCGATCCTCATGCACCGCACCTGGGCCAACCAATTCGGCGCTGATCCCGCGATCGCCGGCCGGACCGTCCGGCTGGATGGACAGCCCGTGATCATCGTGGGCGTGATGCCGGAGCATTTCTCGGCGCCGCTCGTCTTCGGTCCCGTGGACCTGCTGCGGCCGCTCGGGCTGACGGCGACAGACCGCGACCGGGCGGACCGTTGGCTCCATCTTGTGGCGCGCATGCCGCCCGGCGCTTCGCGCGCGCAGGCCGCCGGCGCGTTGGATGTGCTGGCGACGCGGTTCGCGCGTGAGGACCCACGACAGAACACGCACACCGGCATGCACCTGATGCCGTTGCAAGCCTCCGGGACCCACGAAACCGGACACTCTTTCAGTTGGTTCGCGCTCGCCATCTCGGGTTTCGTGCTGCTCATTGCATGCGCGAACCTGGCGAACCTCCATCTCGTTCGCGCGCTGGCCCGGACGCGAGAGCTCTCCGTGCGTGCCGCGCTCGGCGCACCTTGGTCACGTTTGATCCGGTCGCTCGCGGCCGAGAGCTTCGTGCTCGCCGCTGTCGGCGGCGCAGCGGCCCTGATCGTGGCGGTCTGGTTCAATGCCTGGTTCGCCAGCCGCTTCCAGATGCCCGACGCCTCGACGCTTCGGATCCCGCTCGACGGACGTGTGTTCGCGTTCGCGGCCGTGGCGGCACTCGTCGCCGCGGTCATCTCCGGTACGGCGCCCGCGCTGCTCGCCAGACGCGTGCAGTTGACGGACTCGCTGAAGCAGAACGCGCGCGGCGCCACGGCGGGCCCGGTGCCGAACCGTATTCGTCATGCGCTCGTCATCGGCGAGCTGGCCCTCGCGCTGATGCTGCTGGCCGGCGCAGGCTTCTTCCTCAGCGGCATCGAGCGGTTCGTCGATCGCGGCCTCGGCTGGGACGCCGAACGCATCGTCTCCGGCAACATCGACTTGTCGGGCACGGAACACGTCGAGGACACCGAGGCGACCAACCTGTTCTTCGAGCAACTGCAGCAACGCGCGGCCGCGCTGCCCGGCGTCGAGGCCGCGGCGATCGGCTGGGCGCTGCCGATGTGGCAATATCTCAGCAGCCGCATGATCGACGTGGAAGGCCGGGCGCGGCCATCGGATCAAGCGCCGCCCGTCGCGTTCTTCAACGGTGTGCGCCCGGGATACTTCGAAGCGCTCGACATGCGGCTGGTCGATGGTCGTGATTTCACCGAACGTGACGTTGAGGACGCGCCGGCCGTGGCGGTCATCAATCAAACGATGGCGCGGGCGTTCTGGCCCGGCGAAAGTGCGGTGGGCAAGCGCATCGCCGAGACCGACCGCACCGGCGCGACGAGCGCTGACTGGATCGAGATCGTCGGCGTCGTGAACAATGTCCAGTTCGCGATATACCTCGATACGCCCGCGACGCCGTTCCAGGTCTATCGTCCATTCGCACAGGATGCGTGGGGCTACGCCGCGATCGCGCTCCGGGCCAGCGCGGACCCGGCCGCGCTTGCCGAGCCGCTGCGCCGCGTCGTCGCGGACCTCGATGCTGATCTGGCCGTGCGCGACCTGTCCACCGTGCCGAACGCCGTGCGCCGGTACATCGCGAGCATCAGGCTGATCTCACGCGTACTCGGCGGCTTCGCGCTTCTCGGCTTGCTGCTGGCCGCCATCGGCATCTACGGCGTGATCGCGCACGTCGTCGCCCAGCGCACACGTGAGATCGGCGTGCGCATCGCCCTCGGCGCGCAGGTGCGGGACGTGACCTGGCTCGTGCTCGGGGCGGGCATCCGACTCGCAGCGGCCGGCGCGGTGATAGGGATCGTCGGCTCCATCGCCCTGGGGCGCCTGCTCCGTTCGGTCGTCCCGCAGATCGTGACGCACGGGCCGTGGCCCATCGCCGTCGTCACGACCGCACTGGTCGGCGTGGCGCTCTTCGCGTGTTACCTGCCCGCGCGCCGCGCCGCCCGCGTCGATCCCATGACCACGCTCACACAGTAAATGATGAATGATGAATGATGAATGATGAATGATGAATGATGAATGATGAATGATGAATGAGTTTCCCGACCCATCATTTCGCATTCATCATTTCGCATTCATCATTTCCGGCCCTAGCCGGGGCCCTGGCCCTGCCGCTAGCCTTCCGCGCGTGAGCACGATCCTGATCCAGGCCGCGGTGACGGTCCTCTTCGGCGCGATCGCCGGCGGCACGACGAACGCGATCGCCGTATGGA
>JBOHRM010000840.1:0-1640 GCA_050732715.1 Longimicrobiales bacterium | reverse complement strand
GTCGTGTCGGACCTCGTTTCACGCGAGGCCGTCGCGAGCATGGCGAACAGTGGCGAGCTGGGCGCGCTGAGCACCGGCATCCGGCCCGCCGCCTGGCCGACGTCAGCGAAAGGTTCGACGCGCGCGCGCGCCAGGTACTGCTGCCAGCGGTCGATGAACTCGGCCTCGTACATCGCGGCGAGCTCGCTGCGTTGCGGTTTGTCGGCGACCGGCCGGTCACCATACATCCACTCGTAGCGGGCGAACACCTGATCGACGCTGTCGAGATTCGCCTGCATGATCCACGAGCCGTCGCGTGTGAATGCGCCGGGCACCTCGACTTCGTTGCTCACGATATCCGCACGCGTGTAGCGGGCGGCCGGGGCGGCGCTGCTCGCGTCGGCGATCAACGCCCGGTAGTAGGCATCTGCGCCGAATGCACGCAGGAACCGCTGCGACCGCTCGACCAGCGCCGCGTCCACCGTTGTGCCGCCGTACGGGTTGCCGTTCGGGAGCTCGCTGGCGAAGAACTGGAACTGGCGGAGCGCCAACCCGCGCATACGGTCCGACGCATCGGCGGCGGACCAGAACGAGGTCAGCGCGGGCGCGAGCAGCTCGGGCGTGCTGCGCCGGTATTCGCTCGTGGTCAGCAGATGCGCCGCGAGCGCGTCCTGGGCGCGGCCGAAGTCGCTGTTCTCATCGGGCTGTTCGGGCAACTCGCGCAGGACCTGCGTCAGCCGGCCGCGCGTGTCGTCCCAGAGCATGACCGCGAAACGGTCGAAGTACGTGCGCTGAAGGACGGGCTGGAGCGTCTCGCCCGTATAGAGGCCCCATGCCAGACGCAGTGGCCGGCCCGACCGCTCGTATCGCGACAGCGTCTCGGTCAGCGTGCGCAGCGTGTCCAGCTTCTCGAGATCCTCCTCGCTCCGCTGGCCCGGTATGTTGCCGGCCTCGAGCGCCTCGCGGGTCGCCGTGATCGCATCGCCGACCATGCGGCGGTTGCCCGCGTACGAGACCGTGAAGCCGAGCGCGAGCACGACGCACGCCGCCGCCGCCGTCGCGATCAGACCACGGCGCAGCAGCTCGACGCGCGCACCGCTCCCGGTGAGTCTCTCCGCCGCGTCGTCGCGCAGCACGACATCACGGAAGAACCGGCGCAGGAACACCCATTGCGGTACCCTGCGGCCGCGAGCCTCCGTTACGGCTGCCTGCCGGGCCGTCGCCTGGCGGAGCATCGCGGGGTCGAAGATGATGGTCGCGCCAGCGTCCGCCGCGCTCGGCTGGACCGGCGCCGTACGTTGCTCGACGCCGGCCTCGCGCGGGATCACCGGCCGCACGCCCGTGAAGTAGACGCCGCGCACGAACGGGTTCACGCCCAATTGACTCGGCCGGAACGCGTCGAGCAGAAACTGGACCGCCGGTTCGACAATCTTGCGCAGCTCGCGCGGAAACTCGTACGCCTGGCCGCGCAGCTCCGTGTCGACCTCGCGGCCCAGAACGTCGAGGCGGCGCGAGGCGAGCGCCTGAACGATCCGGCTGAACGCGTCGTTCAGCCGCGGCGACTCGAGCTCCGCCCATGTGCCGCCACTGTCCGCTCGTAGTGGTAGCGTTACGCCGAGCACCTGCTCGGCTTCGTCCGATGTGAAGCTTCTCACGTAATC
>JBOHRM010000839.1:0-2566 GCA_050732715.1 Longimicrobiales bacterium | reverse complement strand
GGGGAGAGGGTCAGGGTGAGGGAGCCTCGGAATCGGGACCGCGCGTCGGTCAAAGCGCCTCCCGGCCGGCGTACGCCGCGACGTCGCCGAGGTCCTCCGCGATGCGGAGCAGCTGGTTGTATTTGGCGACGCGGTCGGACCGGCTCGCGCTCCCGGTCTTGATCTGGCCCGCGCGCGTGGCCACGGCCAGATCGGCGATGAACGTGTCCTCCGTCTCGCCGGACCGGTGGCTGATGATGTAGCGGTAGCCGTTGCGGCGGGCGAGGTCGATGGCCTCGAGCGTCTCGGTCAGGGTGCCGATCTGGTTCACCTTGATCAGGATCGCGTTGCCGGCCGCCTCGGCGATGCCGCGGGCGAGGTGCGTGGTATTCGTAACGAACAGGTCGTCGCCTACGAGTTGGACATCGTCACCAAGCTTCGCGGTCAGCTCGGACCAGCCGCCCCAGTCGTTCTCATCGAGCCCATCTTCGATCGAGGCGATGGGGTACTTGCCGACCCATTCGCTCCAGAACTGTACCATCTCGGTCGACGTCTTGCTCTCGCCGGTCGACTTGTGGAAGACGTACGCGCCGTCGCGGTACAGCTCGCTCGCGGCGGCATCGAGGGCGAGCACGATGTCTTCGCCGGGGCGGTACCCCGCCCTCTCGATCGCGTTCATGATGACGGCCAGCGCCTCTTCGTTCGTCGCGAGGTCGGGCGCGAAGCCGCCTTCATCACCCACGGCCGTGCTCTTCTTGCGCTCGCCGAGCACGCTCTTGAGCGAGTGGAACACCTCGACGCCCGCGCGCAGTGCATCGGGGAACGTGTCGAAGCCGACGGGCGCGATCATGAACTCCTGGATATCGAGATTGTTCGCGGCGTGGGCGCCGCCGTTCACGATGTTCATGAGCGGCACGGGCAGCAAGGTGGCGAGCGGCCCGCCGAGATAGCGATAGAGCGGCAGGCCCGCCTCGCTCGAGGCCGCCCGCGCGACAGCGAGCGACACGCCGAGCATCGCGTTCGCGCCCAGCTTCGATTTGTTCTCCGATCCGTCGAGTGCGAGCATCGCGCGGTCGACCTCGACCTGGTCGAACGCGTCCATGCCGAGCAACTCGGGTGCGATCGTCTCCGCGACGTTGCGCACGGCATGGGACACGCCCTTGCCGCCGTATCGCTCGCGGTCGCCATCGCGCAGCTCGATCGCCTCGAATTCGCCCGTCGACGCCCCGCTCGGCACGGCCGCGCGCCCCGCCGCGCCGCTCTCGAGCACGACCTCTGCCTCGAGTGTAGGATTGCCGCGTGAGTCCAAGATCTCCCGCGCGTAGATGCTCGTTATCGCTGCCATTCCTTGGTTCCGAGTTCCGAGTTCCGAGTTCCGAGTCCGAGATGGCACTCGAGAGTCCGGCATTCTCACGAACATGCCGACAACTCGCAACTCTCCAACCCGCTAACGCCTCAGCGCTTCGATCTCGCGTCGCACTCTCGCGATCAGCTGGTCACGCGTCTTATCCGAGTATCCCGCCATCGGGATCGGCTCGCCGAATCGTAGCACCATCTCGCCGCGATGGACGCGGCGGTCACCCTTGCCCAGGATATTGCGGCCGCCGTTCACGCCCGCGGGCACGATCTCGACGCCCGTGTGAAGCGCGAGCATGAAGCCGCCCTTCTTGAACGGCAGCAGCTCGCCGGTCGGTGCGCGTGTGCCCTCGGGGAAGATGACCACCTTCGCCTGATCGTGTCGCATGGTTTCGCCGGCCTGCTCGAGCGAGCGGATCGCGGACTGCGTGGCGCTGCGATCGATCGAGATGTGGCCGGCGGCGCGCCAGCCCCAGCCGAAGAACGGGATGGCGGCGAGCTCCTTCTTGGCGACGAACTTGAAGCGGCCCGGGATCGTCGCGGCGATCGCGAAGACGTCGTACCAGGACTCGTGATTGCTCGCGATGATCTGCGGCCGATCCGGCTTGATGTTCTCGAAGCCCTCGACACGAACGCGCGTGCCGCTCGCGCGCAGCACCCAGCGCGACCAGGCGCGGCTCGCATCGTCGTAGACGCCGCCGCGGATACGCAGCAATGCCGCGACGATCACGACGAGGCTGGCCGGCACGGTCGCGAGGATCAGATTGAGCCCGACCCAGATCGTTCGGATCAAGGTGTCGCCTGCCGGAAATGGTCGAATCCTGTATCGGCCGGCGTGTCTTCGCCGCCGGTGTGTCTCAGCGTGACGCCGGCGCCGGAGGCGACGCTGCCCACGCGCGTCAACGGGACATCGAACGAGCGCTCGAACGCAGCGCGGTGCACTTCGACCGTACCGGCGGCCGCCGCAAACAGCAGCTCGTAATCCTCCCCGCCGTACAGTGCCAGCTCGAGCGCGCGGCCGGAAGCCAGCTCGCCAAGGCCGGCGTGCAGCGGAACGCTCGCGGCGTCGAGCCGTACGTTTGCACCGCTCGCGGCCGCGAGGTGGCCGGCGTCTCCCGCCAGGCCATCAGAGAGGTCGATCAGCGCGCGGACGAGGCCGCGTTCCGCGAGCCACTGAGCCACTGCGATGCGCAACGGCGGCCGGGCGCAGGCCGCGCGCGCGGCTTCACTC
>JBOHRM010000838.1:0-4748 GCA_050732715.1 Longimicrobiales bacterium | reverse complement strand
GTGAAGACGGCGGCGTGGCTTCGGCTGGCGCCGGAGGTTTCGGTGTCGCGAGCGGCTGCGCGGCCGGAGGCGCGGTGATGCGGGCTTGCAACGAAGGCGCCGCGGCCTGAGGCGGCCGCGATTCAGCGGGCGGCGTGGCAGTTGTCGACGCAATCGTCGCCTGTGTCCGGGGCTGGGCCGTCGCGTCCGGCTGCGGCGCGGAGTCTTGCGTCTGTGACGCGTTCGCTCCGTCGGCCTGGTCGGCAATCGTGAGCGTCAAGTGTGCGCGTGGCGAAATGGGCGCGGCCGGGTTCTCCGCCGCCGCTTTGGACAGCGGTCCCGTCGGGTGCAAGATGCGGGTCCGTTCCGATAGCTCCCAACGGCGCACGCGAAGCGGATACCGCGCGTTGAACTGGCGCATGTTCAGCGCCTCGACCTGAGGCTCCATCTCGACGGCCGCGGCGAACAGGACATCGTTCGTGACGGTCGGGTCTTCGAGGATGCGCCTGCGCACCATGTTCATCACGCGGGGGGATATCTCTGCAGTCATGACGGATGTACGGGGCACGGTTCGTGTTGGGTGAACGCGGTCAATGATATGGCGGGGTTAACGGCGCTGCAACAGCGAATGACGGTTGCGGGTTGCGGGTTCCGGGTGCGGGTTCCGGGCTCGAGGTGTCCGCGGCGCGGCTGCGAACCGTCGACCTGGACGCGATCGATGCTCGCCTGCGCAGCCCCGAGCAGGTGCAGCGCCAGGGCGACGATGGCCCGATGGGCGACTCGGGTCCAGGTACGGGTCGATCGGTCCAGTAGGCAGTGAATTCGCCTGTTCCTTACGCGCACCTGATGGCCGGGCGAGCCTTGCCTGCCGGCGCCGTGTTGGGCACTTTGCCGGCGGCCGCGAAACCTGACGAACCCGAGTGTGAGGTCGCCAGCATGAGAACCGTCACGCGATCAACGAGTGCGCCGACCGTCAACGCGACTTTATCGACCCGACATCGTTCTGGCGACGCATCTCGACGACGCGCGGGTCGTGTGGCCGCGTCTCGGATCGCGTTGATGCTCGCGGTTGCCTCGGCGTGCGTAGTCTCGGCCGCCGCCGTTTCCGCGCAGCAGATGGTCCCGCATCCGCGGGATGTTTTCGGCTTCACGCCGGGCGAAGACTTCGAGATCGCGGACTTCGCGCAGGTGCACGAGTACTATCGACGGCTCGACGCGGCGAGCGATCGCGTGGTCATGCAGGAAGTCGGCGAGAGCGTGCTCGGCAAGCCGATGCTGTTGCTGTTCATCTCGAGCGAGGAGAACCTGCGCGATCTCGACCGTTGGCGCTCGATCAGCGAGCGGCTCGCGCGCGGCCGCATCGACGAGGCCGAAGCGAGACGGCTCTCGCGCGAAGGCAAGGCGATCGTCTGGATCGATGCCGGCATGCACGCGACCGAACGCGCGCACGCGCAGATGGCGCCGTTGCTTGCGCACCGCGTGGTGACCGAGGAATCCGACGAGATGCAGTTCGTCCGCGACAACGTGATCTTTGCGCTGATGCCGGTCATCAACCCGGACGGCCTCGACATCGTCGCGCACTGGTACCAGCGGAACCTGGGCACGCCGTGGGAGACGACCGGCCCGCCCGAATTGTACCAGCACTATGTCGGCCACGACAACAACCGTGACTGGTACATGGTCCTCCAGCCGGAGACGCGCGCGGCCGCGAAGGTGCTCTACGAAGAATGGTACCCGCAGATCGTCTACAACCAGCACCAGACGTCGCCTCGGTGGACACGGATCTTCGTGCCCCCGTTCGCGGACCCCGTGAACCCCGACATCCCGCCGGGCGTGATCGCGGGCGTCAACCTCGTCGGCCACGCGATGATCAATCGCTTCATGGAGGAGGGGAAGGACGGCGTCGTCTCGCGACTCACGTTCGACATGTGGTGGAACGGCGGGATGCGCACGGCCCCGTACTACCACAACATGATCGGCATCCTCACCGAGACAGCGCACCCCTCGCCCACGCCCGAGTACTATCCGCCCGAGGACTTGCCGCCGACCGTGGGCGGACGGCGCGCGGGCAACATCCCGACCGACCGGCCGTCGCTCTACTATCCGGCCCCGTGGAAAGGTGGCTGGCTGCGTTTCGCCGACGCGATCGACTACATGATCACCGGCTCGATGGCGGTGCTCGACATTGGCGCGAAGCGGCGCGAGGAGTGGTTGTACGGCATCTGGCGGATGGCGCGAGACGCGATCGCGAAGGGTGAGGCCGGCAGTCCGTACGCGTACGTCGTGCCGCGCGAGCAGTGGGACGCCGGCGAGGCGCTCGAGCTGGTGAACGTGCTGCGGCGCGGCGGCGTCGAGGTCCAGCGCGCGACGCGCGATTTCTCGGCGGGCGCGACGAGCTTTCGTGCAGGCGATTGGGTCATTCCCGCGGCGCAGGCGTTCCGGCCACACGTCATGAACCTGCTCGAGCCGCAAGTCTACCCGGACCGGCGTCTGTACGAGGGTGGTCCGCCCGAGCCGCCGTACGACATGGCCGGCTGGACGCTCCCGATCCAGATGGGCGTCGACGTGGTGCGCGTCGACCAGCCGTTCCAGTTCGCGGGCGAGCCGGTCGATCGCGCGGCGCCCGACCCCGGTCAGCTCGCGGGTGATGCGGGATTCGGCTACGCGCTACCGCGCAACGAGAACCGCAGCGTCCTGGCCGTGAACCGGCTGCTCGAGGCGGGCGAGCGCGTCTACTGGAGCGCGGCGCCGATCGGCGAGCTCTCCGCCGGCACGATCATTGTCGAGGCGGGCGCGGGCACGGGTGAGCGCGTCGAGTCGCTCTCACGCGAGCTCGGCCTCGACGTCACCGGCGTGCCCCAGCGGCCGGCCGCGCCGCTGCGGCCGCTGCGCACGCCGCGCATCGGCATCTATCAGAGCTGGGTGCCGAACATGGACGAGGGTTGGACGCGCTGGGTGCTCGACGAATACGCGTTCCCGTTCGATACACTGCGCAACGCCGACATCCGCGCTGGCGACCTCTCGGCGTACGATGTGATCATTCTGCCGAGCGACGATCCGTCCACGATGATGCACGGGCATCAGCCAGGCACGATGCCGGACGAGTACGTCGGCGGCATCGGCGCCGAAGGCGCGGTGCGGTTGAAGCAGTGGGTCGAGCAAGGCGGCACCATCGTGGCGCTAGACGAGGCGAGCGGCTTCGCGATCGAGCAGTTCAGCTTGCCCGTTCGCGACGTGGTCGACGGCGTGCCGCCGGATGACTTCTTCATTCCCGGGTCGCTCATCGCGATACGCAACGACACCGAGCATCCGCTTGCGCACGGCATGCGCGAGGATGGCGTCGCGTTCTTCGTGCGCAGCCGCGCGTTCGAGATCGTCGAGCCCGCGAGCGCGCGCGAGCAAGAGGCCCCGCCGCAGCCGGTCGAGGTCGTGACCACGTACGCCGATGCCGATCTCGTGCTCAGCGGCTGGGCGCTCGGCGAGCAACGCTTCCTCGCCGGCAAGCCCGCCGTCGTCAAGGCCGACGTCGGCGACGGCGACGTCGTCTTGATCGGGTTCCGCTCACACATGCGCGGGCAATCACGCAACACGTTCAAGCTGCTGTTCAACGCACTGCACGGCGCGGCCGCGGAGGATACTGCCGCCGCTGCGCAGCCGGAGCCGGAGGGTTGAGCTGATTAGAAACAGGTTGCGAGTTGGCGGGTTGCGGGTTGCGGGTTCCCCGCCGCCACCCAGTTTCAGCGATCGCTGGTGCCGCCCGCGGCATGGCCAAACTGATTAGAAACTCGACGGCTGACGGCACGGCGCATGTCAGGAATTTTCTCGCAAAGGCGCGAAGTGCGCAAAAGGAACGCGAAGATCGTAACCGAGCGATCTTGGCGTACCCTTGGCGAGCTTGGCGCTTTAGCGAGAGAATTCCCAACTGGCCCATACGTTTCATCCATTGCCGATGTCGGGCGAGCGGCATGGAGAGGTGAATAGGGAGGGGTAGGGGAATAGGGACCCACGAACGGACCCCGGACCTCGGGATCCAAACTCGACAGGAGGGAGTCATGCGTGCACTCGTAATTTCGGCGTTGCTCAGCGCAGTCGCTGCGCCCGCTTTCGCACAGGGGTGGGCGATCAAGTTCGACGAGGGTGAGGGGCTGTTGGCGTCGCCAGGTGCACAGGCGCCGGCGCACGTCGCCTCGATTCGCTTCACGTATGACCTGGCGAAGGGGTACATCACGCGCTCGGTCGAGAAGGTGACGGACGAGCAGTTCGCATACCAGCCGACCGAGGAGGTGCGTACGTTCGCCGGCATCGTCGGCCACATCGCGGACGCGAACTACATGTTCTGCTCGACGGCGAAGGGCGAGGAGAACCCGAACTCCCGCGAGATCGAGAGCCTCACTGACAAGGCCGAGCTCGCGCAGGCGCTCGCGGAGTCGTTCGCGTATTGCGATGAGGCATATGCGATGTCCGACGAGGAGGCTGGTGGGACCGTCGAGATGTTCGGCCAGACGTTGACGCGTCTCGGCGTGCTCTCGTTCAACGTCACTCATGACTACGAGCACTACGGCAACCTCGTGACGTACATGCGGATGAACGGCGTCGTGCCGCCATCGAGCGAGGGTATGAACGAGTGATCCGCGGACGGCCAGGCGATCGCGAACGCGCGTGGCCGGCGACGTGTTTGGGTCCCCTCTCCCCCGGCCGGGGGAGAGGGCCAGGGTGAGGGGGTGTGCTACGTGCGCCTGCACGCGGTCAAGCGTTTCTCGAGGAACCGC
>JBOHRM010000837.1:0-3658 GCA_050732715.1 Longimicrobiales bacterium | reverse complement strand
GGGGAGAGGGTCAGGGTGAGGGGGCGTGCCGCCGCGTGCCCGCGCTCGTGGGCACCGCGATGCCCGCTTCGCTGCCCGGAACCGGAAACGGGGGAGCGGGTAACCGGGACCCGGCTAACTGGCTAACTGGCCAACTGGAAAGGAGCCTGATCACGTGTACGGTGTGCTCGTCGCACTCCTCGTTCTCGACGGCATCCTCCTGACCATCATCGTCCTGCTTCAGGCGGGCAAGGGTGGCGGGCTGGCGGCCATGGGTGGCAGCGGCGGAACGGCCGCGGATACGCTGATCGGCGGCCGTCAAGCCGCCACGCTGCTGACCAAAGCCACCTGGATCGCCGGCGCGATATTCCTGTCGCTTGCCATGTTGCTCTCCGTCCTGTCGTCACGCGCCGCAATGCCGGAATCGATCCTTCAGCAGGAGTTCCAGACGACGCCTTCGCCGCAGCCGCTGCTGCCCGGCACGCAGCCCGAGGCCGGCGCGCCGCCGGATACGTTGGCGCCCGCGCCGACGGACTCCGTGCCGGCGGATACCGCGGCGACGCAGCCCGCCGAGCCGGGGGGTGGTGCCCAGGAGCCGCCCGACACGGGAACCGGAACGGGCAGCTAACGTGCGTTACGGCCGCACCACGGTCCGCTCGGGGCCGTATCCACGGCGGACGTCGTAGCGCAGCTCGTATGGCCCGAGCCGCGGATCGCCAGGTTCATCAACCGCGTCGAGTCGATCGCTGGCGGATGGCTCGGGTTCGACAGGGATCCCCGCGTTGCGCGGCGTGCCGCGGGCCGGCGTCCGGGCGGCCGGGTTGCGCGTCCTCCGCGGCTGCGCGGGACTCGACTCGGCCGCAGGCGTTGCTGAACGGCGGGATCCGTTGGTTCCGCGACGCATGTCGATCCTCCCCGAAACGCGATGGTGCCGCAATGAAAAGCGCCCGACCTCGAGGAGGACGGGCGACATCCCGGCACGCCAGCGGACGGTTCAAGCCGACCGCACGGCGCGCTCGCCCCATCGTAGCGGCACGTGCGAGCGCAGACAAGCGCAAACGGGCCCGACCTTCGACGTACTCGGGCGATTCATCTGCGCTTGACGCTTCCCGAACGTATGGGCATCTTGAGCAGCTCGGCCCGGAGGGCCAGAAGTGACTCGAAAGTCGCTAGCCGAAGGATCTGAGCCTCGATGATCGAACGAGCGGGCGTGGTGGCGGCCCGCCGCGCACATGATCTGCCCCGCGAGCGACTCCACACGATCGACTATTACCTCCAGTTGACGCGCCAGGTCGAGCAGACGCTCACCCGACTTTACCGACAAGACAAAGTCATCGGAGGTCTCTACTGCTCGCTCGGACAGGAAGGTGTGGCCGTGGGCAGTGCGTTCGCACTGCGCCGCCGCGAGGATGGCACGGGTGACATCCTGGCGCCGGCGATCCGGAACCTCGGCTCGCTCTTCGTGATGGGCGTGCGTCCGGTCGACGTCATGGCGCACTACATGGCGCGCGCGGCCTCGCCGTCCGGGGGCCGCGAGCAGAACGTCCATTTCAGCGACTATCAGCGTGGCTACATCGGCCCGATCTCGCACCTCGGCGTGATGATCGAAGTGTTGGCCGGCGTTGCGATGAGCTTCAGGCTTCGCCGTCAGGATCGCGTCGCCCTCGCGTACATCGGGGATGGCGGCGCGTCCACGGGTGCGTTCCACGAGGGGATCAATCTCGCCGCGGTCCAGCGGGCGCCGCTGGTCGTGATCATCGAGAACAACGGCTACGCGTATTCGACGCCGACCGCGAAACAAACCGCGGCGGAGTCATTCGTTGCGCGGGCTCGGGCGTACGGGATCTACGGTGACCACTGTGACGGCAACGACGTCCTTGCGGTGCACGCGATGACGCGGCACGCGGTCGAGCGTGCACGAGCCGGTGAGGGCGCCGCGCTGCTCGAGGTGCACACCTATCGGCGCAAAGGCCACGCCGAGCACGATGCACAGAAATACGTGCCGCAGGGTGAAATCGAGGCGTGGGAAGCACGCGACCCGATCGATCGTTTCGAGCAGTGGCTGCTCGACCACGACATGGCGACGCGAGCCGAGCTCGACGCCCTCGCCGCGCGGGCCCGCGATGACGTCGAGACGGCGCGCACCGCAGCGGAGGCGTCGCCGTTCCCGGAACTGACCGGTGCGCTTGCCGAGGTCTGGGCTGATCGCGGCCCGCGGCCTCCCTGGACCCGGCTCGACCCGCCAGACCCGCACGAGGCGTGAGCCATGGCGACCGTTTCACGATCGATAGCCGAGACTCGTCCGAAGCCCGAGCACGTGCGCAAGACCGAGCTCGGTCAACCCGTGACGCTGCTGGAAGCGATCCGCGAGGGGCTCTGGGAGGAGATGGAGCGTGACCCGGACGTCTTCCTCCTGGGCGAAGACATCGGCGCGTACGGCGGCGCGTTCAAGGTCACGGACGGATTCCTCGACGCGTTCGGGCCCGACCGCGTGATCGACACGCCGATCAGCGAGGCCGGCTTCACGGGCGCGGCCGCCGGTGCGGCGCACATGGGCTTGCGGCCCGTCGTCGAGATGCAGTTCATGGACTTCGTGTCGTGCGCGTACGAGCCGATTACGAACTATATCGCGACGTCCCGGTGGCGGGGCAGCGGGCCGATGCCGCTCGTGGTGCGCGGACCCGTGGGCGGCGGCGTGCGTGGCGGGCCGTTCCACTCGCAGAACCCGGAGATGGCGTTCTTCCACACGCCGGGCCTCAAGATCGTGGTTCCCTCGACCGCGGCGGACGCGAAGGGGTTGATCAAGGCTTCGATCCGTGACGACGACCCCGTGCTCTTCTTCGAGCACAAAAAGCTCTATCGCGCGCCGTTCCTGCGCGAGGTGCTGTCACGCGAGGACACCGTGGTTCCACTGGGACGGGCGCGGCTGCACCGCGAGGGCGACGACATCACCGTCGTCACGTACGGGCTCATGGTACACGAGTGCGCGAACGCCGCGGACACGTTGTCGAACGAGGGCATCGAGTTGGAGATCGTCGATCTGCGCACGCTGCTGCCGCTCGACGAGGACGCGATCATCGAAAGCGTTCGCAAGACCGGCCGGCTCCTCGTGGTCCACGAGGACACACGCACAGGGGGAATCGCCGGCGAGATCGCAATGCGCGTGAGCGAGAAGGCGTTCGAGTGGCTGGACGCGCCGATGCTGCGCGTCACCGCGATCGACACACCCGTGCCGTATTCTCCGCCGCTCGAGGACTACTTCCTGCCGCGCGTCGACGACATCATCACGGCGGGCAGGTACCTGGCGAACTACTGATTCGGTTCCGGGTTGCGCGTTCCGGGTTGCGGGTTGCCCGGCCACCACCCCGGTTGCAGCGTTGGGCGATTGCCAGTGCCGCGGGAGCGGCATGAAGAGCTGAAGAAAGAACACGACGGAGCAAGACATGGCCCGAATCGAAGTGCCAATGCCGCAGATGGGCGAGTCCGTCGCGGAGGGCACCGTCTCGAAATGGCTGAAGAACGCCGGCGATACGGTGACACGCGATGAGCCGCTGCTCGAGATATCGACGGACAAGGTCGACGCCGAAATCCCCTCGCCCGCGGCCGGCCGCCTCGCCGAGATCGCGGTCCAGGAAGGCGACACGGTCGAGGTCGGCACCATCGTCGCGTATATCGAGAC
>JBOHRM010000836.1:0-1308 GCA_050732715.1 Longimicrobiales bacterium | reverse complement strand
GATCGGAGTAGTCCAATTTCGGGCTAGGCGGCCTGGATGGGTACCGGAAATGACCCGGAGGTCCCTGTCCGCGCAGGGCGCGGCCCGACGAATGCCTGGTCCGCTCAGGCGTAGAGGGAGTCGGGGGTAACGAGCAAGACTTCGCCCCGGCCGGCCGCGGTTCTGAGATCGGCATCGAAGCCGACGCCGCTGTATCACGCCAGCCGTATGTCGCGCTTGTCGTAGCCGCGCCGATCGAGAAGGGTGGCCACACGACGCAGCCGCTCGAGCTGGCCGAGGCCCATGACCTGTCCCCACTTCGCCTCGCCGATCGAGAGCACGCCCCGGCTCGCGCCGCCTGACTGCGCCATCACGACAACGTCGATCTCGTGCATGGTACGGCGACGCGCATCGGCGCGGCGAACGCGTTGTGCTCGCGCCTGAGCCAGCAACGAGCCTTGCCGGTCTCCCGATACAGATGTATATTGCATATGATACAGATTGGTGGATGCCGAACTAGGAGGTGTGTCATGGCAAGGGCGGCGACCCCAAAGAGTGGCGGGTCCAAGGCGAAGGTGCGTCGCAAGAACCTCAATATCGATCAGGTAAAGCTGGACCGTGCACGTCGCATCCTCGGTGTGCAGACCGAGACGGAAGCCGTGGATCAGGCGCTGTCGATGCTCCTGTTCCGCGAGGAGCTGGTGCAGGGGATTCGGGAGATCGGCGGGACCGGAGGCGTTGAGAACTACTTCAATGGCGACTCGGCGTCGTGAGGAAATACGCGCTGGACACGAACCTGTACGTGCGCGCCTTCCGGAGCACGGCCTTCGCCGCGGAGCTCGCGAGCTTCTACGAGTCTTTCGCGCCAGGCTGCTACATGAGCTCGGTGGTGCTCCACGAGCTCGTGGTCGGAGGGCAGAGCCGGTCGAAGATCGAGTCCGTGCGGGAGAAAACTGCTCGTCCGTTTCAACGAACGGGTCGCGTGTTCACGCCGTCGCATCGGGCGTGGGATGAGGCCGCGGAAGCGCTGGCGTTACTGGCGATTCGGCGCCGGCTCGATCGCAGCACTCTATCGCGGTCGTTTGTGCACGATGCGCTGATCAGTGCCTCATGCCGGGAGGCCGGGGTCACCTTGGTTACGGACGACACAGCCGACTTCGAGCGCATGCGAACGGTTCTGAACTTCGAGTTCGTAGAGCCTTGGCCGCAATGACGACGCGGCGACGCTTGTCCGGAGCACCATCGTCAACTCTCGACTCTCGCCAAGCCTAGCAAGCCTAGCACCGAGTACGCCTACCGGCGGCCGGACGGCGTGGACGTCGTCCCTTT
>JBOHRM010000835.1:0-4510 GCA_050732715.1 Longimicrobiales bacterium | reverse complement strand
TCGAGCACCATGTAGCCGAGGATGTTGAACCGCGCGGCGATGCCGGCGCTGAACACCGGAACGCGCTCGTTGGTGTCCGTGGCGAACTTGAGCTCGAGTGGGCTCGCGAGCTCGGGCCGCGGGTCATTGCTCGATGACCATGCCGCGCCGGCGTCGATGAACGGCGCGATCTCGGTCGGCAGGAACGGGAAGTTCAACAGGCCGAACTGCTCGGTGCCAATGAGCGGAATCCGGATCTCGAAGCTCGCGAGAGCGACACGGCTGCCGCGCAGCCGGTTGTAGACCGAGCATGCCGACGCGCTCTCGCACTCATTCACGAAGTTGTCCGAGATCGAACCGGTCGAGTACCCGCGCACGAATCCTTGCCACCCGAGATTGAGCGGTGACAGGACCTGGCTCTGGCAGAGGAGGTTGCTCACGCCCGCCTGCTGACAATCAGAGACGTCGCCATCTCTCAGGCCATGCGAGTCGGCTCCATAACGCCCGTAGTGCAGCGCGCGGACCGCGAACGTGACCGGTTGCACCAGGAAGTAGCGGCGGTAATCCGCCAGGACGGTCTGGAATTGCAATGTTCCGATCGTCGGGCTGACCTGGAGCCGGAACCGCTCTCCAGCCACGGGGGAGGTGAACGCGAAGTACGAGTTGTCACCGACGTAGGCGATCGACGGCTCGACGAACGTGACCGGATCGGGCACGCCCTCGTCTTCCAGGTCACCTCGTCGCTCCCACGGCGAGACCTGGCGTCTAAATCCATCGAAGACCGCCGAGTAGATTTCACGGTCCCAGCTGTAGCGCGTCACACCAGCACTGAGCTCGAAGCGGCGCGTCTGCGAGAGCGGGTACCATGAACTGAGCGCGGCTTGGTCAACGAACAGTCGTTCGATCACCTGACCCCACTCCGTGGCACCGCTCTCGGGGTCGTTCGCGATCGGCGTGATATAGCCTTGTGCGTACGGAATATGGCCGACCGTGCCGCCCCAGTTGATACGACGCGAGGCGTTGATGTACTGCGCCAGTCCGCCAATGTCCTTCAGCCCGCCGTTCGCCATGATGACGCCGCCCAGCATGTGGTTGCCGAGCATGTCGCCGAAGAACGCGGACACGCCGCCGTTCACGCCGGTGCCGAAGTTGCTGACGCCGACGCCGATGGATGGCGGCCCGAGGTATTCGAGCCCGAACGCGGAGTTGTAGTCCTTGACCTCGAAGTTGCCGTCGGCCGGCAGTCCGGCCTCCGAGTCGGCGAGGTAGCTGGCGATCATGCCGCTGCCCTCGGCGTCGATCGGCGGGAGCAGGCCGGCCACGCCGATGCCCGCCTCGCGCTCCTGCACGAGCGTGCCCCGCGCCTGCTCGGCGTCGAGCCCGTAGATGTTGTTGCCCGAGTTCTCGAACACGGAGAAGAGCAGCCGGCCGGTGTTCGCGGCGACGGTCATCGCGGGTGAGAGCGCCGTGATGCCGCTGACGCCGGTCGCCAGGCGGGTGATCTGATAGACGTCGCCGGCGCGGAACCCGTCGGCGCCCTGCTCGAGCTCGAGCCGGTAGACGTCGCTGAAGCCCTCCCGGTTCGCCACGAAGTATAGGTCGCGGCCATCGGGGGAGAACTGCGGATTGATGTGTTTGGCGCCATCGAAGATGTCGAGCTCGTCGATACGGCCGGACGCGAGATCATAGAGGGCGAGGCCCATCTCGCCGTAGATCAGGCGGTCGAAGTCCGTGCCGGCGCGGTCGGTCACGTACGCGAGCATCCGGCCATCGGGTGACCAGGTCGGCATCAGCGCGGCGTACCGGTCGTCCATGAGCTGGCGAATATCGCCGCTGGGGAGATCGAGCAGGTAGAGGTTGCTCTTGCCGCCGGCCATGCCCGAGAACGCGATGGTGCGTCCGTCCGGTGACCACGCGACGTGATGGATCGAGCCGACCTCGTCGAAGTCGAACGTGTTCACCGTGTTGCCCGACCCGACATCCAGGATCGAGATCTGGTTGTCGCCGCCCTTGAACACGATGAACGCGAACTGGCGGCCGTCCGGCGACCACGTGCCGGCCGAGTTGATGAAGCTGATTGCGTCGAAGTGCTCGTTGCGATTGGGGCTGGTCAGCCGCTTCACGATCTGCCCGGTCCGCGAGTCGGCCACCAGCAGGTCGATCGTGAAGACGTTGCGCCGGCCGAAGTACGCGACGTAGTTGCCGTCGGGGCTTGCCGCGGGCGAGAGGTTCATCGCGCCGAGCTCGTCATCGAAGAGCACCGGCGTGCCCGCGTCCCGCGCGCGCTGCCTGCCCTCGACCACGGGCAGGTACGTCGAGCGGATCTCCGTGATCCACTCCTGCGAAAGCTTTTCCGAGGTGATGCCGATCACACGCAGCAGGGCCGCCTCGAATCCCTGGCGCGTCGCGATCCGATAGATCTCGGTGACCGCGCGGTCGCCGTAACGCCCGCCGATGTACGCCCACATCGCCTGGCCGTAGCGGTACGGGAAGAAACGCGGGTTGTTGAGCTCGGCGAGCGTTGGCAGCTCGCCGCGCAGGGCGGCATCGCGCAGCCACATCGCGGTGTGCGGGTCCTGTCGCCCGAGCGAGAGGTATTCGGCCATACCCTCGATCAGATAGAGCGGCAGGCGGGCCATGCCCGCGAGGCCGCCGCCGGTCGGTGACGAGGCGAGATCGTACTGGAACACGTGCACCAGCTCGTGGCCGAGCACGTGGTCGTTGTCCGCGTAAACGCCGGTGAACGGCATGATTACGCGGTTGCGCAGGCCTTCCGTCACGCCACCCGTGCCCTCGCCGATCCTGCCGCCGATCACGTTCGTCTGCTGGAAGTCGGGGTGATCCGCGTAAAGGATGAGCGGCTTCTTGTCGAACTCGTGCTGGAACGCGGCGGAGAGGCGAGTATACCAGCGCTCGGCCATGCGCGCGGCGTCTCGCGCAAGCTCCTCCTCGTCCGGGTAGAAGTGGACGTCGAATTTTGGCGTCTCGAGGACCTGCCAGTCGAAGTTTTCGTAGTTCACCTTCTGGCGCCCGAAATACTGGGCCGCGGAAGGTGCGGGAAGGACTAACGACGTCGCCAGAGCGAGGATCAGGAGGCCGAGCCCCCTAGTCGTCAGGAGAGGCATCGGACACCCCCGACAGGGTTCACATGAAACCAGGTTCAGCGATCGACGCCGATCGCTAGCGAGCTACTACCGTCCATGATGACGCGTTTGTTCCACGTGTTAAATCACCGGCGAGCCCGATCGGATCCCGTCCCATCGCGCTAAGCGGCATGCCAGACTTGCCATTGCAGGCCGGCCGACGCATGGCCGATACTTGCCCGCGCCGAGCCGATTTCCGCTGGGGCGGCCGCTCGTCGGCGGGATCGGGCGGCACCGCATCGACGGGCCTCGAACACACGACCGACATGACGCTTCGCATCCTCGTCAGCAGACTATGAACGCTGGGTCCTGGCCCAGGCGAGACAACCGGCGCGTGGCCGGCCGGGGCGGCGAGAAGCCGATCGGCAAGAGCCACGCGTTCGTCGAGGCGCTCCGGCTCGCCGAGACCGTGGCGCCCACGGACTCGACCGTGCTCATCACCGGCGAGAGCGGGACCGGCAAGGAGGTCGTGGCCCGCTACATCCACCGCCTTTCCGAGCGCCGTGCTGGCCCGTTCGTGTCGATCAACTGCGGCGCACTGCCCGAGAGCCTGCTCGAGTCCGAGCTGTTCGGTCACGTCAAAGGCAGCTTCACGGGGGCCGTCCGGGACAAGAACGGCTTGCTCGCCGCGGCGAAGGCCGGGACGTTCCTCCTCGACGAGGTCGGCGAGATGTCACCGGCGTCGCAGGTCAGATTTCTGCGCACACTGCAGGAGCGCGAGGTCGTGCCCGTCGGCGCCACCGAGCCAGTCCCCATCGATGTGCGCATCATCGCCGCCACCAACCGCGACCTCGAGCGGGAGACGCGGGGCGGCACGTTCCGCAGCGATCTATACTATCGCCTGAACATCATCACGTTGCACCTGCCGCCGCTGCGCGAGCGCACCGAGGACATCGCCCTGCTCGCCGAGTGCTTTCTCGACGGGCTATCGTCCCGACCACGGTGCGCCAACGGCCGTGCGTTGCGGCTCGGCCCCGACGTCCTCGCCGCGCTCGCGCGCCACGACTGGCCAGGCAACGTCCGCGAGCTCGAGAACGCGCTCGAGCGTGCCGCCGTCCTCTCGTCCGGCGACGTGATCGACGTGGCCGCGTTGCCCGGCCAGGTCCGCGAGCCGCGGCGCGCGCCGCTCATCTCCGAGAAACCGCCGGCCACACCCACGCTCGACCTGATCGAGCGCGCTTATATTCGCTGGGTGCTCGAGGCGGAGGGCGGCAACAAGGCCCGTGCGGCCGAGGTGCTCGGCATCGATCCATCCACCCTCTACCGGAAACTCAACCGCTACGGGATGAGCGAATGAACGACCCTGTGATGCCGTTCCCGGTGATGCGGTTCCCGGCGATGGAGTCTCCGTGTGATCCCTTTTCGGCGTGGAGGCATAAACCGGGAAC